>JBEKRA010000055.1:0-9454 GCA_049519195.1 Verrucomicrobiota bacterium | reverse complement strand
GCGGCTCGGGCAGCGACAGCAAAGGTTACTGGAATGACGCGGTTGACTGGACCTCCTGCAACGGAGTGGTGGAAGTTCCAGGGAAATCGAAGGAAACAGTGTTGACCGGGAAAGAAAAGGAGTTGATTGGCACTTGGTATGTCAACGGCGATCCCGGCCAACCCTGTTGGATTACGGGCACGGATAATTTGATTTTTGCGATTGACCAAAACAAGGACGCCAGCCGGGTCATTCTTACTCCCGAAGGATTTCTCTTTTCTCCCAAATGGAAGCAGCGCGCGGAAATCGTCAAAGACAAACTTTTGTGGAGCAAGGGAAATTGGTGGTCGCGAAAACCGTCCGAATTTGGGAATGGCAAAACATCTCCCGAGGTTAACGCAGCGCCGTTGCACATCATCACCGATTGACGGAAGAACGATGGAACCGTTCTTGCGCTTGGCAGGCGGAAATTCTTTTGCCAAGCTTTGCGCATGGCACAAATCAAATTCGGCACAGACGGTTGGCGCGCGGTCATCGCGGAGGATTTCAATTTCGCCAACGTCGCGCGCGTCGCGCAGGCCGCCGCCGACTATTGGAAATCCGAAATCCGAAATCCGAAATCCGAAATCTTTGGATGGCAGCCCAAAGTCGTCGTCGGCTATGACCGCAGGTTCTTCTCCGACCGCTTCGCGCAAATCACCGCCGAGGTTCTGGCCGGCAACGATTTTCAGGTCGTCCTCACGCCGGAGCCGGTGCCGACGCCGTCGGTTTCCTTCGCCGTCAAACATCTGCGCGCCGTCGGCGGCGTGATGATTACCGCCAGCCACAATCCGCCGATTTTCAACGGCTTCAAGCTCAAGTCGTATTACGGCGGCTCCAGCGATTCTGAAACGTGCAAGGCCGTCGAAAGGTTTCTGGACAAAAATCCAGTGTGCTGCGCTCCTGGGAGCGCTGGCGTCCCGCCGGCAAGAACGAAACTCGCCGGCGAGACGCCGGCGCTCCCAGGAAAAATTTCCGTCCAAGACGTCCGCCCGGCGCATTACGCTGCGCTGAAGAAGCTCGTGGATTTCAAGCTGATTGCGAAATCGAAACTGCGTTTTGCGCACGACGCGCTTTTCGGCGTTGGCGCGGGCTGTTTTGAAACAATTCTTGCCGGCACAACCTGCAAGGTCACGACGCTGAACGGGAAGCACGACGTTTTGTTCGGTGGCATCAATCCCGAACCGATTGACAAAAATTACGGGCCGAGCCAGAAATTCCTGCGCTCTCATCCGCACGACATCTGCCTCGTGACGGACGGCGACGCCGACCGCGTCGGCGGCATGGACGGTCGCGGCAATTATCTCACCACGCACCAGCTCATCTGCCTGCTACTCCACCATTTTGTCGTCAACCGGAAACAAACCGGTCGTGTGGTGAAGGCGCTGACAACGACTTCGATGGTGGACAAGATGTGCGCGGCTTACGGCCTGCCGCTGGTCGAAACCGGCGTCGGCTTCAAATACATCTGCGCCGAGATGCTCAAGGGCGGCGTGCTGCTGGGCGCGGAAGAAAGCGGCGGCATCGGTTTTCCCGGCCACATCCCCGAACGCGACGGCATCGCCGCCGGTTTGATGCTGCTCGAACTGCTCGCGACGGAGCGGGTTTCCGTGAACAAAATTCTGGCGAAACTGGAAAAACAATTCGGCTCGCACCGTTACGGCCGGATTGACACGCATTACCCGTTGGAGAAACGCGCGTCGCTGATGGAATTTTTGAAAACCAATCCGCCGGCGAAGCTGTTGCGCTCGCCAATGGCCGAGGTGAAGACGTTTGACGGCGTAAAATTCGTCGCGGAGGATTCCTCGTGGCTGATGCTGCGCGGTTCGGGCACGGAACCTGTTTTGCGGATTTACGCCGAAACAAAGTCGGAGGCTGGCGTGAGGAAGCTGCTTCAGCTCGGTGTTTTATTGACAAAGCATTGAAAATTCCCACAATTCTCGCATGGTCAATCACGGCATACTCAATCCGCAAATCCTCTCGCTGCTCGCCCGCGTGCGGCACACCAACGTGCTGGTCATCGCCGACCGCGGCTTTCCGTTCTGGCCGATGATTGAGACGGTGGATGTGTCGGTGGTGGACGATCTCCCGACCGTGTTGCAACTCATCGCCGCCGTGCGCGCCAGCCATAATTTCACGCGGGCTTACATGGCGAAAGAATTTCTGAAGAACAACACCGCGGCTGTGCGCGAAAAATTCGCCAAAGGATTGCAGGGAATTCCGGTGAAATATGAGACGCACGTTGAATTCAAGAAGCGCGTGCCGCACGCCATCGGCCTCATCCGCACAGGCGACACGGTGCAATACGCAAACACGATTTTGATTTCAGGTT
The DNA here is from genome assembly GCA_049519195.1 of Verrucomicrobiota bacterium. Lineage (GTDB taxonomy): Bacteria > Verrucomicrobiota > Verrucomicrobiia > Limisphaerales > UBA11358 > UBA11358. The sequence continues at coordinate 7,104 of JBEKRA010000055.1, read as the reverse complement.
AGCCTGGGAGCGCCGGCATCTTGCCGGCGTGCAATTCGATTTACGCAAAACTCGCCGGCAAGACGCCGGCGCTCCCGGATTGCCTTGGGCGTTTTGATCTGTTCAAGCCTGCCGTGCTATTTTGCCGTCTGTGCATCCTTGGCTTCCAACTTCTGCCAGCTCGCGCCGTAAAAGGCAACAAAGGCGAAGCAAATCAGCGGCATCAGGAATCCGACGCGCATCCCCCAATTGTCCGCCAGCCAGCCCATCCACAACGGCATGATGGCGCCGCCGACGATGGCCTGGACAATGAACGAGGAGGCAATCTTGGTCTGATTGCCCAGCCCATGAATGCCCAGCGCGAAAATAGTGGGATACATGATTGACATGAAAAAGAAGCTCAAGAACAGGCCGGCCACCGACCACCAACCCAGCGGGAACATGACGAGCACCATCGTTCCCATGCTCAAGACCGAATATAACGCCAGCGTTGAATGGGCTTTGAAAATGCGCAACGCCATGGTGCCGGTGATGCGGCCCAGAAGGAACAACGCGAAGCCGCCGAACGACAGCAGAAGGGAGGCGCCGCGGTCGGTGACATGGAACATGGAATCATTCAAGTATGGGCATCTCGCAATCTGGCTGGCGGGATAAGCCGCTTCCAACAGGCTCCGGTTGAGGCGGATCAGTTGTTCGCCGAATGGATTTTGCGCGGCCAGAGCGGCTGCTCCCGCCGGCAAGGTGACTCCGGCGAAACGTTGGGCATCAAAGAGCAAATTCGTCTGAAGAACTTGGTTGAATCCCTGAACCAACATGTTTGTTTTCTGGAGATTGACTTCTTTTTCAAGATCGGCGGCGGAATCCTGAATTGATAATGGCGCGTTGATTTGGCCGGCGATCGCTTTAAAGCTGGGCGCGGCCAGGAAATCGCGGTTTGTGGTGAACTGGCTCCAGATAAATTCGGAAATTGGCCGGGTTTTCGGATCCGGGTCATTCCGCAGCTTGGCCACCAAGGCGGACATATCCGAGACGTCCCTGGCCGAGAGCATGGCAGCGGAATAAGTCATTTGGGCGGGCGGTATCAGGTGGGCGGCGTGTAATCCATTCGCGAAGCCTTGCAAACTCTTTGCGCCATTTTGGCGGAGCGCCGGGATGTCGGTGGCGATGTAATTGATGAAGAAGCTGAAGATGCCCGTCTGCGCCGCGACATAAAAAAACTGCGCCGCCACTGCCATGACAAAGTGCTGGCGCTTCCACAACGGTTTTGGTTTCACAGCGGTTTTGGCATTACCGTTGCCGGCGGCCGCCTTGGTTTCCTCCATGGCGTGCAAGTCGGGGACTTTGCTGATTACGAAAATGAAGGCGATGATTGCCACCACGACGGCCACAATGAGGTAGGGCTTGTAAAGGTCGGTGTTGGTGGTGATGGGTTCGCCGGTGGCTGATAGCACAAAGAAGCCGCCGAGCACGGGACCAATCATCCAGCCAATGCCGTTGGTGCTTTGGGCCAGATTGATGCGCGGCGCGGCGGATTCCGGCGGGCCGAGCACTGTGGCGTAGGGATTGGCAACGGTCTCCAAGCAAGTCAACCCAGCTGCCAAAATGAAAAGCCCGAGCAGAAACGCCCAATAAGTTCCGATGTGCGTTGCCGGGACGAACCAGAATGCACCCAGCGCAACCAAGGACAAGCCGATGATGATTGCACCCTTGTAGCCGAACCGGATGGCGAGCAGGCCGGAGGGAATGGCCATGAAGAAGTAACCCATGTAATTGGCAAACTGCACAAAGGCCGACTCCGCCTTGGTAATGCGAAGCGAGTCCTGAAAATGCTTGTTGAGAATGTCAATCATCCCGTTGCAAACACCCCACAGCAGGAACAGGGAACACACCAGCAGGAAAATGAAGGTGTAGTTTTTCCCATCGGTTGTGCGGAACCAGCTTGTGTTTTTGCCCGAAGTCTGGCCCGGATTTGTAGGTGTAATCATAAATTTAATTTCGTGTGAAATGCCATTTGTGGCTGTGATTCATTGCTGATGGCCATTGTTATTATTGAAATCGCGATGTGACGTCAAGCTTTCGTGGAAAATTCGATCTAGTTTGCCGGGTGCGGCAGCCTTCAATCTCGCAGGACTACGTTGTCGAACGCAGCAAAAGTGGCGATTGGCAAATGCGTGACCGGACCCGCTTTTGAGGTAGCGCTCGAAATGCCGCGCCTGTTCCAGCGTTTCAAACGCGACATAGATTTTCAACTTCCATGGAACAAACTTGGCAGTGTGGCTACAGCGTCCGGCGTTGTGTTCGGCCATGCGTTGCTTGAGATCTGACGTGTGTCCGATGTAGCGAGTTCCGAGATGAGAGGAACTTTCGATGATGTAGGTGTAAAACATCATGTTGATTGCACAGATGGCCTGCCATCCGTAGCTCGGAACCGATCGTGAACGCCCTCCTCCGCCACGGCTACGGAGGGCACCATCCTTTGCTCGGAACCTCTGCGGTCGGTTCCGAGCGAAGGCTGGTGGAGCCAAGGAGGCTCGAACTCCTGACCTCCTGAATGCCATTCAGGCGCTCTACCAACTGAGCTATGACCCCATCCACCAAACGGAGCCGCAATTTATATTTTTTCCGCGCCAAGTCAAAACATTTTGCCGCCGGAAATGGATTGAACCGGCGCGGCAAAATTTCTAGCGTCTGGCGTGCCAATCAAGCTCCGCATCGCGTTCCTGACGCACGAACCGTTTTATCCGCCGTCCGGCGGCGGCTCGGCGGAAGCGGTTTATCTCGTCGAGGAAATGGTCCGCCGCGGCCACGAAGTCCATGTCTTCTGCCCGCAAATCGCCGGCGCGGAAGCTGTCGAAACAAAATTCGGCATCCGGCTGCATCCGTTCAACCGCTGGCCGATGAGCCGTTACGCCCGGTTCCGCAACTTCAAATATCTCATCTATCCGTTTTTCCTCGAACGCATGGTCGCCCGCGCCGCGCGCGAAACAAAATTCAATCTGCTCGTTTCACAGCACGCCATTTCCGCCGTCGCCGCCGGGAAACTGAAAAAGACACTCGGCGTGCCGGTCGTGATGAATTTCCCCGATCTGCTCACCGGCTTCATGGAAACCTGGCCGGCCTGGCTGGCGCCGCGTCCGTTGGTCGAGGCGCTCAAACGCCATGAAATTTCCCTGCCGTCGCGATATGGCGTTGACGGCGTGCTGACCGTTTCCGACACGCTCGCCGATTATTTTGCGGAACGCGGTTTCCCGCGCGGGAAAATCCTGCCGATTTACTATGGTTACGATGCTGAAAAATTCCCGTTCCGCGCGCCGCCGTCGCCGAAATTCCCGCCAGTTGCCGTCATGCACGGCTCGTTCGACGCGCATCATCTCGGACAAATCGCGTTTGACGCGATTCAATTTGTGACGCGGCAGCGGCCCGGAGTCGTTTTCCGGTTCGTCGGAAAAAAAACCGCCGCGCTGGAAGGTTTTCTGGACCACGCACAGAAACAAATCCCAAATTTCAAATTTGAGACGACGGGTTTTGTGCCTTACGCCGAGGTTGCCGGGCATCTGGCAGACGCGAGCGTGGGCATCGTGCCTTACGAGGAATCCGCCGGAACCCACTGCGCGTTTGTTGCGAAGGTGGTTGAATACGTCGCCAGCGGACTGCCCGCCGTCTCGACGCCGCTCAAAAGCATCCGGCGTTATTTTCAAGACGACCCGATGGTGCGCTTCTCACAATTCGACGGCGAAGACTTTGGGAAGAAAATCATCGGCTGGCTCGATGAACCTCCGAAAACGTGGCAAATCGGCGCATGCGCCTCCGCTGCGCGTGTCCAAACAGAATTGGACTGGCATCCGCTTTGCCGCAAGGCGGTGGATTTTTTGGAGAAGATTTGTCCAAACGCCAAGACGCCAAGCTTGCCGGTCTGAAATTATTCAGCCTCGTCCTTGAACAAGATGTCAGTCACCCAACGGCTGCGGACGATGAGAAAAATGCCGGCGGCAAATTCAATCGCAGATTGAATCAAATAAGTCATAGAATACGTCCAGTAAGGAAATGGACTGCCGGTCGAATGGCCGTTTTGCATTGCGTGAATCAAAGCCTCTCCTATACCGATTGCTGCGAGGATGGATGCGGGAAAGCCATGAACACAGATTGACAAGCCAAGGATTTTGATGAGGACGTTTGCCAGTTGTTTTGGGTTCATAAGTTTTGAGTTTGGATTTGGAACGAGACGAGTTTCAGCCCGGCGAAATTATTTGTCCAGAAATTAGGAACGTCCGCGTTGCCGCGCCGCTTCGTAAAGAAAAACCGCCGCCGCCGCGCCGACGTTGAGCGAATCCACTTCCGGGGGCATCGGAATCGCCACCGCCTCGTCACAACTGTCCAATACCGCGCGGGAAATTCCATCGCCTTCGCTGCCGAAAATGATGCAGCAATCGCCGGAGAAATCGGCCTTAGACAGATAATTTTTGTCCGTGTGCGGATGCGCGGCGATGCAGCGGACGCCGCGCCCGCGCAACTCCTTCAAACATTCCACAAGCGTCAATTTTGTGGAGTGCGGCTTGGCGGTGAACTGATGCCGCTGGCCGAGCTTTGCCAGCTCGATGACCGGCAACTGGAAAATCGTGCCCATGGAATTGCGGACGGCGCGGCGCAGGAACGGGCTGCTGGAGGTTTCGCCGACAATCAGCGCCTGCACGCCAAACGCGACACAATTGCGGACGAGCGCGCCGAGATTTTCGGCGCTCGTCAATCCATCCACGGCGACGAAGAGATGCGGATGCCCCCCCGGGAACGCTGGCGTCTCGCCGGCGAGTTTCAGATGCTGTGGGTCACACAATCGCGCCGACGAGACGCCAGCGCTCCCAGACGGATTTGCGGGCAAGCGTTTCGACAAGATTTCGTCCAGCGAAACCGGATCGGGAATCTTGCCAACGGCCAGAACGCCTTGATACATCGAAAAGCCGATGAGCTGTTCAAGGAGCTTTTTATCGGCGAGAAAGACGTTGAGGTTTTCGGGCCGCGTGACGAGCAGCGGACGAAAACTTTCCAAATGTTTTTCCGGCAGCAAAACCGAGACGACTTCAAAATGGCTTTCAAGCAGCCGCCGCACGACCTTTTCGCCCTCGGCCACAAAGATGCCCTGCGCCTCGTGCTCCAGCGGCCGGCGCATCGTGCGATACGGCGCAAGTTCGGGCAGGTCGAGCGAGGCGATTGTTTGAATCCGCAAATCAGTCATGTTTGCGCAAAATGCAAGACAAGTATTTGAAATGCAATCTCTTCTTCAAGATTCCAAATTGGAATCTTGAAACTTCCGTGTCTTTCGCAGTCGGGTGAAACATGAAGCCAGCCAAAAAATGGGACAAACTTTCATCCAGAAGAATTCTCACGTCAGGCGTGGGCGAGAACTTCCGTTTCCATTTCCTTGAGCACGGCCAGCACCTGCGCGCGTTTCACGCTGGGGAAGCCGTCCAGAAAAACCTCGATGGAATCGCCGGCCTTGAGATGGTCGAAAAGACTTTGCACCGGCACGCGCGTTCCCTTGAAGACCAGCGTGCCGCCGAGTATTTCCGGGTCGGAATGATAGGTGCGTTCTTTGCTCATGGCCAAACGATATGTCCGTTTGATGTTTCGGACAAAGTTAAATTAGCGCCGTAGGCGCGGCGTATTTGTAGGATTGATATTAAAAATGGATCAAGCTCCGTGGGAGCGAAATCGGCAGCGGAAGATGCCGCTCCTACGGAGCTTTGGTTTTGGATGGCGCGTGGGCTACAAAGATGTCACGCCTACGGCGCTGGACGCGGCGCGTTTGATTTTTTCTGAAAGTCAATTGGTCTGGCTTTGGAAGCTATTCGTGTTTGGAAAAATCCATTTTCCGCCTGCGCTCTTTACTACGCCGATTTTCTTTAGCGCATCGTTAACATGACCATCCACTAATTGTTTCGAATTGGCATACGGTGTTCGAGAATAGCCAATAATTACAAAAGCAGTGAGAACGCAGACGAGAACACTTGAAGCAATTAATACCAAGCGTCGGTTTGGTCGGCGATAAAACCAAACACAACTCATTGCCAATGCCAGACCAATCCACTGTCCGATAAGCCGGCTCAAATCCATCGCAATGACGTGAGAACTATCAAAAGGCTTGTCAGGAGTTAAAATGAACGAATAGCCAATTGAACACTGCAAATCTTGCCAGTATTCACTCGGAGCAGCTGCAATATATGTGTCTGTCCACGGTGGAAATATCGCCATCAAAACCGCAACGACCACGCCAAATTGAAGAAGCCTTCGAGGATTTGTAATTTGGTTAAATGTAACCGGCTTCACTGTCCGTGCGATGACAATTGTAACATGAACAAACCAAGCAAGGAAAACGGAAACAACCATCGAGAAGGTGGCTTGCCCAAAAGTGTTCGACAATATTTGGTCGAATGTAGTGTTGCCGTAAGCGGCAAAATTAAGCAGCCAGCGTATTCTCTCAACAGGTGTTCCGCCAGCTTTGTCAATTATGATTGGATAAAACCAACTAGAAAAAAACAATGCAAGAGCCGCCCACAACCAAAGGCGATAATCGGTTTTGAAACGAATATTTTTCACGCGATTTGCATTCAAATTTGCACTTAATTCTCAATCGGACAATTCATTTTCAAAGCTCCAAAGTTTCGCACGGCACATCCTGCGCGGCGAGTTTGAGCTGGACGTGCGTGGCGCCGATGTGATGGAGTTGCTCGGACATGACGTGCTGCGCGAGTTCGGGCTTGTTGCATTCGCGGCTCAAGTGCGCGAGGTAAAGATGCTTCAAATCGGCGGACATGATTTGCGCGACGGTCTCGGCGGCGGTGGCGTTGGAGAGATGGCCGTGGCGTCCGAGTATGCGCTGCTTCAGCGCCCAGGACCGGCGCGGGCAATCCTGCAGCATCTTCACGTCGTGATTGGATTCGAGGACGAGCACGTTCGCGGCGCGGATGCGTTCGAGCACAAGCCTGGTGACGTGGCCGAGGTCGGTGGCAATGCCGATGTTGCCGGCGGCGGTGCGCAGGATGTAGCCGACCGGGTCCTGCGCGTCGTGCGGGATCGAAAAAGTTTCGATGAGCAAATCGTTCAATTCAAACCGGTCGCCGGTCTGGAACA
>JBEKRA010000054.1:0-9483 GCA_049519195.1 Verrucomicrobiota bacterium | reverse complement strand
ATGCGGTGATGATGCGGGCAGTTCATCGCTTTGAGGTAATAACGCTGTCGAATTGGGAATTTATTTAGCTGCGTGCAAACGTCATCGAATTCCTCAACCAATTGTGCTGTTTTCAAATCAAGCTTTCCGAGTTTTCCAAGCTCGGTCATCTTCTTAAAAAATAAATCCTCTTGTTCTTGGCTCTGGCTCATTGCCTTCTGGATCTTATTAAATTCATTTTCAACTTCAGAATCATCAGTTGGAAACGGGATTCTCGTGCCAGATGCAAGTTGGCGAGCAATCTTCAATATAGGTTCTCGCAATTCAATCATCCTATCGAGTAGCTTCTCGCGCTTATCAATTTCGTCAGGCTTTCCTTGAAGTTCATCAAGTTCCATCGGCGGGAACATGCTTTCCGCATAAAGAACCGGCAAATGACCGGAGGTTAAATACATTTTCTCCCGCGCGATGTGCGGCGTTTTCACGCGCACGTAACCGGCGGCAAATTCCGTTTCCTTCGCCAGCTTTTCCAGTTCCTCGACGATGGCGGTGCCTTTGGGCAGCCAGAGCGGCAGGCCCGGCCCGACGTATTCGGTGTCAATCGCGAACAGCCCCATCTCCGCGCCGATCTTGCGATGGTCGCGGCGCTTCGCCTCCTCGATCATCTTGAAATACTCGTCGAGCGCGGTCTTGTTCTTGAACGCCGTGCCGTAGATGCGCTGGAGCTGCGGGTTGCGCTCGTCGCCCTTGTAATACGCGCTGGCTACGCTGGTGAGCTTGAACGCGCCGATGTTGCCGGTGCGCATCACGTGCGGCCCGGCGCACAGGTCAATGAAATCGCCGTTCTTGAAATAGGTGATCTGCTCGCCCTCGGGAATGGCTTCGAGGTTGCCGATCTTGAATTTGCTCGGATTGCCCGGCCGCTCGGTCAGGCCGCCGAGCCGTCCGCTCTCGGAATCCTTCAGCGCCTGCTCGCGGGTGACGACGATCTTCTCGAAAACGTTGTTCGCCTTGATTTCCTTTTTCATCTCGGCTTCGATGGCGGGGAAATCCTCCGGCGAGATGCGGTGCGACACTTCGACGTCGTAATAGAAGCCGTTTTCAACCGACGGCCCGGCGGCGAATTGCGCGTCTGGCCACAGCCGCAAAATGGCCGTGGCCATGACATGCGCGGCGGAATGCCGGAGGCGCTCCAAGTCGGTCATTCTCTGCCGGTCGTCGAGGGTCTTGCGCTCGGGTTCGGCATTGGCGACACGCAGCGCACTTAAATCACTTCCACCACTGTTGGATTGTTGTTCAGCGGACATGGCGGGAATTTAACAACAAAGGAACAAAGAAACGAAGCCGAAAACATGCAACATTCAACATTCAATGCCGGTTTTGACGGCGTCTTCAACCAAATTGAACTGCCCGGCTTTTGTGAGTTCGCGCATCGGGGAAAAATCTTAACGCCCGCGAATCGTTAAGGCAAATCTGGAAATCCTTCGGCGCGCGATGCGGAAACATTGGCCGAAATCTTGACTTGCTTAACTTTCCCTCGGCCGTTTGACGGCGACTTCGACTTCCGCCTTGTTCTTGGCAATCATGTTCGCGGGCAGGATGCCGCGCCAGAAAACGTTCGGGTAAATCACCGCGCCGCGCCCGACGATGCTGCCGGGGTTCAGCACGGCGTTGCAGCCCGCTTCCGCGCCGTCGCCCAGCAGCGCGCCGAATTTGCGCAGGCCGGTGTCGAACGGCACGCCGTCCACCTCCACCTCGACGTTGCCGGGCATGAGCTTGACGTTGGAAATCTTCACGCCCGCGCCGAGGTGTGCCTTGTGGCCGAGAATCGAGTCGCCGATGTAATTGTAATGCGGAACCTGTGAGCCGTTGAAGAGCAGCGCGTTTTTCAACTCGGACGAATTGCCGACGACGCAGCCGTCGCCGATGATGACGTTTTCGCGGATGTAGGCGTTGTGGCGGATCTGGCAGTTTTTGCCGATGATGGCCGGGCCTTTGATCATCACGCCGTCCTCGACCACCGTGCCATCGCCGATGGAAACCTTCTCGCCGATGAACGCGCGGCCTTCGCATTTGTTGCGAAGTTCCGGCTTCAGATTCGCGGCGATGTAGCCTTCGATTTTCTTGAGCGCGTCCCATGCGAATTTGCAATCGGCAAAAATCGCGGCGTGTTCGGTCTGTTTGAGGTCAAACAAGTCGGCTGGCTTGAACATGGCGGCAAGTTATGCGAAACGGCGGCGGTGGAAAAGCGAAATGGTTTCGGCTCGCTGGGACGCTCGCCCCACCCGTGTTGCGCTTGCCATTCGCGGCGGCGGGGGTATTTTCAGCGGGGACTGCGCCCCCGTAGCTCAAATGGATAGAGCAGCGGTTTCCTAAACCGTTGATCCCAGTTCAATTCCGGGCGGGGGCACCACCTGGCTTCCCGCGCCGCGGGAGTTGCCGGCATGAACGATTCGCGCAACAAATGGGTCAAAGGATTGTTAAACCATTGGCGGTTAAACTGGCAAAGGCCCGATTCCAATTATGAAAATGAAAACCAAACTTTCCCAAAGCTGGGCGCTCGGCGCGGTGGCAGCGATTTTGTGCCTGTCTGGCGGCGGCTCCCGGTCAATTGCAAACGCGCAGGACCAGCCGCCAACTCCGCCGCCAGCCGGCATTGCCGCGCCGGATGATTCAACCGCGCTGCCGCCGGGCGTTTATCCGTCCAGCCCGCTGGCGCAGGTCATCAAACTCACCCAGTCCGGCGTAAGCGAGGGCGTCATCATGGCTTACGTCACCAATTCCGGCAGCACGTTCAATCTGGATCCGGACAAAATCATTTATTTGAAGGACATCGGCGCGCCGGACGAACTCGTCACCGCGATGATCCAGCGCGACCAGGTGTTGCAGGAGCAAATGGCGGCATCGGCCAATCAACCGCCGCCGCAACCCGCGCCGTCAACCGAAACGGTCACAACCGCGCCTGTGCCAGCCGAAACGCCGGTGGAACAGCCGGCGCCGGTCACGGTGAATTATTTTTACGACTCGCTTGCGCCGTATGGCGCCTGGGTGGACGTGGAGGGCTATGGCCGTTGCTGGAGGCCGACGGTGATGGTGGTCAACGCGGGCTGGCAGCCGTATTGCGACCACGGACACTGGGTTTACACGGACGCCGGCTGGTATTGGATTTCGGATTATTCGTGGGGCTGGGCGCCGTTCCACTACGGACGCTGGTTCCATCATGCGAGCTTCGGCTGGTGCTGGGCGCCGGACACGGTTTGGGGCCCGTCGTGGGTGACGTGGCGGTATTCGGACGATTACTGCGGCTGGGCGCCGCTGCCGCCGCGCGCGGTTTTCCGCGAAGGCGTTGGGTTTGTCTATAACGGAGCGGGGGTCAGCATTGGTTTCGATTTCGGCCTGGACGTGGGCGCGTTCACGTTCGTGCATACCCGGGATTTTTGCGATTCGCATCCGTGGCGTCACCGTGTTGAATCCCGCGAGGCGCGCCAGATTTTCAATCGCACGACGGTCATCAACAGCTTCGATGTGGACCGCAGCCGCCGGAGTTTCATCAATCGCGGCATTGATCCGGGAAGAATCACGACCGCCACCCGGACGGAAATTCATCCGGTTGCCATTCGCGACACGACCGGCCCGGCCGCGCGCGGCGAACGGCTCGAACGCGATGGCCGCACGCTGATGGTGAATCGTCCGCATTTTTCTGACAACCCGTCACCGTCCAACCCGGGCGCGATGCCGCATGCCACGCCGCCTTCGCCGGCTATTGGAAGCCCATACCAGCAGTCTCATAACGGCGACAAAAACAACAATTTGCAGCCGCAGCGCAGCTCTCAACCTATGCCGCCAGTGCGGACGCCGGGCCAACGGCAAATTCCGCCCGTCACCACTCCTGGTTCGCCCGTCCGCAATGGGATGGTGACGCCCACCGGACTTTCTCCTCGCTATGTGCCGGTCGCGCCGGTGCAGCCGCAGGCTCCAAATTACAATTCAACCGACGACCGGCGCTATCCATCCCCCAAAATGCAGCAGACTGAACAACAAAGTCCGCGCGCGAATCCCGGAAACACCGGCGTAGGCACACCGATAACGACGCGCGAACACACACCGATAACGACGCAGGAACACACACCGATAACGACGCGGGAACACACGCCGATAACGACGCAGGAACACACGCCGATAACAACGCGGGAACACACGCCGATAACGACGCAGGAACACACGCCGATAACGACGCAGGAACACACGCCGATAACGACGCAGGAACACACGCCGATAACAACGCGGGAACACACGCCGATAACGACGCAGGAACACACGCCGATAACAACGCGGGAACACACGCCGATAACAACGCGAGTGCCGGCCAACTCGCCCGAAGCGAACCATTTCACTCCACCATCGCAACCATCTGCGCCGGCGCAACCGCCCCAGCATAATTATGTTTCGCCGCGGAATGAGCAGCTGCAGAATGAATCGCGCCCCAATAATAATTCTCAAAATTCTCAACCGGCGGCGGCGGGCAATCAATCGCGCGGCTCGTCAGAGCCTTCGTCGCCCCCGGCCCAATCACAAAGATCCGGCAGGGACAAGAATCAGAACGGACAGTAGTGACGCGCGGCGTTTTTGCTTTTGAAACCCCGCCGCCGCTGGCAACATCGGCGCGTGGGCATCTCGCGTCGGCAATTTGAGCAAATGCAGCAGCGCGTCGGCGGCGTTTCGACTCGCGCCGCCGCGCCGGTCTTTGAATCGAGCCTTGGGTCCGCTGCCAGTTCACACGGCGTCATTCTCGGCGTGGATCCGTCGCTGCGCGGCACCGGCTATGGCGTCATCCGGTTGGGCAAGCCACATCCGGTCGCGCTGGCGCACGGCACGATTTCCTGTCCGGCGGGCTGGGAACGCTCGCGCTGCCTCGCGAAAATTGCCGGAACCTTGCGCGACGTTTTGAAACAGCATCAGCCGACGGTTTGCGTTGTGGAAGGGCTTTTTTACGCGCAAAATCTGCAAACCGCCATCATCATGGGCGAAGCGCGCGGCGCGGCGCTGGCGACCATCGCCGAGGCGGGCTTGGAAATTTACGAAATCGCGACGCGCAAGGTGAAGCTGGCCATCGTCGGCTACGGCGCGGCGCAGAAATCCGCCGTTGCCAAAATGGTCCAGCGGCTTTTGGATTTGCCCAAGCCGCCCGCGCCCGATGCCGCCGACGCGCTGGCGCTGGCGCTGACCCATGCGCGGGAAAATTCGCGATACAATTTAGCGCCGGTGAAGAGGATTTGAACCAATGGAATTTCGTTGTCCATATTGCAATGCCCCGATTTACAGCCGCAAAAATAAAATTTGCGGCGTGTGCGAAAAACCTTTGCCGGCGGAACTGCTTTTTTCCAGCGAGCAAATCGCCGCTTTAAAAAAACAATCGGACCTGGAGGAAAAGGAGGCAAAAGAATTTGGCCAACAGTTGAATGATCTTGGCCCTCATGATCATGGGGGCATTGGAATGATTTGATTTTTCTTATGATCACCTTTCTCCAAGGCAAACTCGTCGAGGCGCTGCCCACGCAGGTCGTCGTGGACGTGAACGGCATCGGCTACGAAGTGCTGATTCCGCTGTCGTCCTTTGACAAACTGCCGCCGCCCGGCCAGCCGGTGAGACTGCTCACGCAACTCGTCATCCGCGAGGACGCGCACGTGCTTTACGGTTTCATGACGGCGGCGGAACGCGATTTGTTCCGGCTGCTCGTCAACAGTGTTTCCGGCATCGGCCCCAAAACGGCGCTGAACATTTTGAGTGGCATGAACGCGACGGCGTTTCGCGGCGCGGTGGCCGGCGGCGACGTGAAATCGCTCTCGCAAATCTCCGGCGTTGGCAAGAAGACCGCCGAACGCATCGTCGTCGAGCTGCGCGACAAAATCGGCGCGGCGGGCGCGTGGGAGGCCGCCAGCGCGAAACATTCGCTTTCGCCCGACGACCAGAAATTAAACGACGCCGTGCTGGCGCTGATGGCGCTGGGCTTCAAACAGATTGACGCGCACGACGCCGTCCGCGCCGCCCAGGCGATGCTCGGTGTGAAAGCGACGGTCGAGGATTTGGTGCGCGCGTGTTTGAAAAAAGGTTGAAATGGGACAACATCCAACAACCAACATCCAACAACCAACATCCAATGGGCGGCTTGGCGGCAGTTCTTTGGTTGTTCGATGTTGGATGTTGGATGTTGGATGTTCCCGTTTTTGAATTGCCATGTCAGCCGCCTCATCCCAGACGCCAGCCGCCGGACGCCAGCCCCGAAAATCCGGCGTCATCATTCCGCACGCGCCGAAGTGGCATCAGCGCGCCGGCGCGTTTGCCGTGTTTGTTTTGTTGCGCGCGCTCATGGCCACGGTGCGCTGCCGTTTGCGCGCCCGCTCGGAATTTTTCGCGCCCAACGCCCCCGGCCCGGTGATTTTTTGTTTGTGGCACAACCGGCTTGCGTCGTGCATCAAGGTTTATGAAAGCCACCGCAAACCGCACACGTCCGGCAAGGGCATGGCGGCGCTGGTGAGCGCCAGCCGGGACGGCGCGTTCCTCGCGCGCATTCTTGAACGGTTCGGCGTGCAGCCGGTGCGCGGGTCAAGCAGCCGGCGCGGCCCGCAGGCGTTGCTCGAACTTACCACCCTCGCCGGGCGCGGCTGCGATCTGGCCATCACACCGGATGGTCCACGCGGACCGTGTTATCAGATTCAGGACGGCGTGATGTCGCTGGCGCGGGTGACCGGTTTGCCGGTGGTGCCGGTGGCGCTCAACGTGAATTGGAAACTGCGCTCGAAAAGCTGGGACAGGTTTCAAATTCCGTTGCCATTCGCGCGCTGTGAAATCGTCGTCGGCCGTGTCATGCGCGTGCCGGCCGAAGCCACCGACGCCGAGCGCGAATCCCTGCGGCAACAGCTTGAAGCCGAGTTGCGCCAAATCACGCGGGATTGAAGTTCATTTACGATTTATGATTTATGATTTGCGATTTAATTTCCGTGGCGGCGGCGCCCTGGAACAATCATCAATCGTAAATCGTAAATCATAAATGCTTGCAATATGATTGCCCGCGTCAGCCTCGAAATCGCGCTGCGGAAGGAGTTCGATTATTTGATTCCACCCGGATTGGCGGGGCAAATCGAGGTCGGCAGCCGCGTGCAGGTGCCATTCGGCCCGCGAAAGATTCTGGGTTGCGTCACCGCGCTCGCCGAGGAATCCGCGCACGCAAATCTCAAACCGATTCTCAAGGTCATCGGCGCGCAGACGCTGGTGACGCCGAAGGTCCTGAAACTCGCGCGCTGGATTGGCGAATACTATTGCTGCGCGCCGGAGATCGCGTTGAAATCCGTCCTACCCGAAGCCGTGCGCAAAGAGGCATCCGGCTGGCGCGAACGGCTGTTCGTCCGCGCGCTGCCGGTGATGGGCGAGTTTCCGAAACTGCCGAAACGCCAGCAGGAAGTCTGGAACATCATCGAGGAGCGGCGCGAACTGCCGTTGCAGGAACTGGTCGAACTGGCCGAAACAACCGCCGCCACCGTCCGCAAGCTGGAGGACCGCGGCCTGATTGAAATCGCCTCCGAAATTTCCGAGCGCGACCCGTATGCGCGCGAGCACATTCTGCCGTCGCAGCCGTTGCCGTTGAATCCGGCGCAGGCCGCCGCGCTGGAAAAAATCAAGGCGGCGATGGGTGGAACAGGCGTCGCGCCTGTTGTTTCGGGCGTCGCGCCCGAAACCGGTGGCGGGCGGACGGCGGCTCCATCATCGTCCGTCAACCAGCCATCAACGTTTCCCGACGAAATCCGGCGCGACGCCGGATTTGACGGGCGCGACGCCCGTGCCACCCATAAAAATCCGGCGCCGCCCGTCACGGAAGCCGTGGCGCGTTACCGCCTCTTGCCGCATTTTGAAATTCCCGGAAAAACCTACCACGTCACCTGGCA
Organism: Verrucomicrobiota bacterium; assembly: GCA_049519195.1. Taxonomy (GTDB): domain Bacteria; phylum Verrucomicrobiota; class Verrucomicrobiia; order Limisphaerales; family UBA11358; genus UBA11358. The sequence continues at coordinate 1,563 of JBEKRA010000054.1, read as the reverse complement.
GACGCACAACAAGCTGGTTCTCTCACCCGAAGCCCGCGCCAAAACCCTGGAGGCCTGCCATTTCTGGCACGGCAAAAAAATCAAGTGCTACGCCGCCTGTGTCATGCCGGATCACGTTCATTTGCTGATTCAACCGCTGCCGGTTCAGGAAACTGGAAAGGAAGGCGTTTATTCACTCACGGAGATTCTGCACAGCATCAAGTCGTTTTCCGCGCATGAAGTGAACAAGGTGATGAAACGCACCGGCCCGGTCTGGCAGCAGGAATCGTATGACCGGATGATCCGTTCTGAATCCGATCTTCATGAAAAATGGAATTACATTTGGGACAACCCGCGAATCATCGGGCTGGTCGGCCCCATGGAGGAATATCCTTTTATTTGGACGCCCGATTACAAAACGGATGGAACAGGCGTCGCGCCTGTTGTTTCCGGCGTCGCGCCGGAAACCGGGGCAACTGCGGTCAAAGGCAAGACTTCGTATGATTCAACATCAAACCCATCTCCCCCGCAGATTCGGCGCGACGCCGAATCTGAACAGGCGCGACGCCTGTTCCACCCGAATCCGAAAACATTTCTTTTGCACGGCGTCACCGGCAGCGGCAATACCGAGGTTTATCTGCAAGCCCTCGCCCACGCGCTCGAACAGGGCAAGGGCGCGATTGTGCTCGTGCCGGAAATTTCGCTGACACCCCAGACGGTCGAGCGATTCAAGGCGCGGTTCAGTTCGGGAAAATTGCAGACGCTCGTCGCGGTTTTGCATTCGCATTTGAGCGCGGGCGAGCGGCACGACGAGTGGCATAAAATCCGGCAGGGCCGCGCGCGCATCGTCATCGGCGCGCGCTCGGCGATTTTCGCGCCGGTCGAACCGCTCGGCCTCATCATCGTGGACGAGGAACACGAGCACACTTACAAGCAGGAGGAAGCGCCGCGCTACCACGCCCGCGACGTCGCCATCATGCGTGGCCAGATGGAAAATGCCGTAGTCGTGCTCGGCTCGGCCACGCCGTCGTTGGAAAGCTATTACAACTGCAAACGCGGCAAATTCATGCTGCTCGAATTGCCGGAGCGCGTGGACGACCAGAAAATGCCGCGCGTCCGCGTCGTGGACATGCGCCAGGCCGCGCGCGGCGAAAAGGGCATCCCGATTTTTTCGCCGCAACTCAAGGAGGCAATCCACCAACGCCTGGAAAAGGGCGAGCAGACGATTTTGTTTCTGAACCGGCGCGGCTATTCGACATCGCTGCAATGCCCGAAATGCGGTTACGTCGCGAATTGCCCGAATTGCAGCCTTGCTCTCACGTTTCACCGGCAGGAACAAAAACTCGCCTGCCACATCTGCGGCCACTTCGAGCGCGTGCCGTTGGTCTGCCCGAATGAAAAGTGCAAAAACCCGGCCATTCGCTTTGCCGGCACGGGCACGCAGCGGGTCGAGGAAACGCTGGCGAAACTTTTCCCCCAGGCGCGAATCAAACGCATGGATGCCGACACGATGAAGCGGAAGGATGATTACCGGAAAGTCCTCGGCGATTTCCGCGTCGGAAAGACCGACATCCTCGTCGGCAC
>JBEKRA010000053.1:0-9553 GCA_049519195.1 Verrucomicrobiota bacterium | reverse complement strand
GGAGGGACGAGCCTTGCGAGTCCCTGACTAACCATGTTGAAACGAAATTGGGGACTTGTGGAACTCGTCCCTCCGGCGGGAAATTAAAACACGCCTTCACACTCGTCGAAATGCTGCTGGTCGTCACCATCATCGGCATCCTCGCAGCGCTGGTCATTCCGAAAATCGCCGGAACCAGCATGCGCGCCCGGGTCACCGCAGCGAAAGCCGACATCAACGGCGGCATCAAATCCGCCCTCGGCGCCTACGAGGTGGACAACGGCTTTTATCCCAAGAGCCTGCAGGATTTGTTGACGCAGCCGAGCAATGCCCGGAACTGGCACGGGCCGTATCTGGAGAAGCCGCCGTTGGATCCTTGGGGAAGCGCTTACGTCTATTATTATCCCGGCAAGCACAACCCCACCGGCTACGACCTGCTGTCAATCGGCCCCGACCAGAAGGAAGGAACCGACGATGACATTGGCAATTGGATGCCATAATTGGTGCTGGAATGAATGTGCGAATTGAAAATTTTGGACTGCGGTGGCAGAGCGAAGCGGCGACACCGCTTTTCGCATGGTCGCGCAGCCTCCGAAAGCGGCGTGGCGCTTCGCTTCCCGCCGCATTCCAAAATCGCGGATTCACGCTCATCGAGTTGATTCTCATTCTGGCGCTGCTGGTCATCATCACGTCGCTCGCCGCGCCGGCGATGTCGCGGTTCATCCGCGGCCGCGCGCTGGATTCGGAATCGCGCCGGCTGTTCGCGCTGATGCACGCCGCCCAGAGCCGCGCGGTCTCCGAGGGCATGCCGATGATGCTTTGGGTGGACGAAAAAAACGGCGCCTACGGCATGCAGGAGGAAGCCACCGGCAAGAACGGCAAGAACGCCAAGGCCGGCGACCCGAAGGCGGAGGATTTGACGGTGGATTCAACGCTGCAAATCGCGGTGCTGAACGTCGGCATGGGCGCGCCGACGACGTTCAACAATTTGCCGGCCATCCGGTTTTTGCCGGACGGCACGGTGGACGAAAACAGTCCGCAGACGGTGCAATTGGGGGATTCCGCGGGATTCATGCGCTGGCTGCTGCTGAACAAAATTCGAACGGGCTATGAAATTAGCGACACGAAACAATAATCGTAGCTGCGACGCCTCGTCGCATAAGGGTGTCCGCAGCGCCCTCGCTGCGGGTTGCGCCGGGCGACGGGGCGTCGCTGCCACCCTGTCGGCGACGGGGCGTCGCCGCTACGTTGCCGCTTTCACGCTGGCCGAGGTGCTGGCGGCGATGCTGTTTCTGGCCATCGTGATTCCGGTGGCGGTCGAGGCGCTGCACATTTCCAGCCTCGCGGGCGAGGTCGCGGCGCGCAAGGGCGCGGCGGCGCGCATCGCCGACCGGGTGTTGAACGAGAGCCTTGTCACGACCAACTGGACCGGCAGCGCGCAAAACGGCACGGTCTCGGAAGGCGCGATTGATTACCGGTGGACCCTGTCGGTGCAGAGCTGGCCGCAGGTGCAGAATTCCGTGAGCCCGATGAATTCGTTGAATTCGAGGATTTTGATGGAAATGCTGACGGCGCATGTGACGTTTCAGGCGCAGGGCAAGGATTACTCGGTGAAATTGAACACGCTGGCCAATTCGCCAAACCAGGCCTCGGCCATGTTGAGTTTGCGATAGTGAAAATTGAATTAAATAAAATGCACGCGTTCACGCTGATTGAAATGATTCTGGCAATCGGCGTGGCCGCCATGGTGTTGATTGCCGTCAACACCGCGCTGTTCGCGTCGCTGCGGCTGCGCGACGCGACGCAGAACGTGGTGGACGCCGCGGCGCCGCTGGACCAGGCGGTGTCATACATCCGCCGTGACCTGCAATGCGTCGTGACGCCGACCAACGGCACGAGCAAGGTTTTGTCCGGCAGTTTCCGGGCGGGCAACGTGAACAGCACGGGCGTGCCGGAATCGGCGGCGGTGGAAATGTTCACCGCGACCGGCACATTGAGCGCCAACGCGCCCTGGGCCGACATCCAGCGCGTGACTTACGAGTTGAAGCAGCCGGCCAACCGCGACGCCGTGGGCCGGGATTTGTATCGCAGCGTCGTGCGGAACCTGCTGACGCTGACGACGCCGGACGTGCAGGACCAGCTCATGTTGAGCGGCGTGCAGGACATCAAGTTCACCTGCTACGACGGCGCGGTCTGGCAGGAAACATGGGATACGACCGGCATGACCTCGACTTATACGAACCTGCCGCTCGCCGTCCGCGTGGACATCCAGATGGCCGGAAAAAATGCCGCGACCGCGCAGGCGATTGAACTGGTCGTGCCGATTGACGCGCAGGTGCGAACGAACATGGTCCTGACCACGACCGGGAATTGAAATGAACATTCAACATTCAACATTCAACATTCAACGCCAAACGCCAAACGGCGCGCGGCGCGGCGTTGCCTTGGATGTTCGGCGTTCGACGTTGAATGTTGAATGTTCCCAAAAACAACGCGGTTCCGTCCTCATCATCGTGCTCTGGGTTTCGCTCGGGCTGGTGAGCATCGCGCTGTATTTCGCCAATTCGATGACCTATGAATTGCGTGCGTCGGACAACCGCGTCAGCGGCCTCGCGGCGGACCAGGCCATCGAAGGCGCGGCGCGCTACGTCAGCTATGCCCTGTCACTTTACGCGACGAACGGCGCGGTGCCGGTCAACACGGAGTTCTCCTGTGAGGCTGTGCCGGTTGGCGATGCGAAATTCTGGCTCATTGGCCGCGATCCGGCCGCCAGCCTTTCCAGCTCCGCTCCCACCGAGCCGTATTTCGGCCTGGTGGACGAAGGCTCGAAAGTCAATTTGAACTCCGCCAACACAAACGTCCTTTCGTATCTGCCGAACATGACGGTGGATTTTGCCAATGCCATCCTGGACTGGCGCGGCACGAACGGCACCATCTCGTTGGATTATTCCACGCTCGGCTACTATCCGAAATACGCGCCGTTTGAGACCGTGGACGAACTGCGGCTGGTCTATGGCGCGAACGGCGGTTTGCTTGCCGGCGACGACATCAACCGCAATGGCGTGCTCGACGCGAACGAAACGGATTCCACCGGCATGGGCGAGTTAAATTCCGGCCTGTTTGAATACACGACGGTCTGGACGCGTGAACCGAATTTCCACTCCGACGGCTCGTCGCTGACCAACGTGAACACGGCGTCCCAGACAACGCTGCAAACATTGCTTCAAAATGCCGGCGTCGGCAACGCGACCGGCCTGGCCCAAAGTCTTAATCGAAGCATCAGCGGCGGCGGCACGGGGGCGGCAACCCCCTGCAATAATATTTTGGATTTCGCCTTCCGCTGCCAGAGCCTGGGCGTGAGCGAGGCGGATTTTAACAAGATTTACAACAGCGTAACCACCAGCACCAACACCTACTTCCGTGGCCGCGTGAACGTCAACACCGCCAACGCCGACGTGCTGACGGCCCTGTTCATTGGCTTGAATCCAAACACCATCAACGAGCAGACCGCCTCCGGCGCGGCGCAAACGCTCATCACTTATCGCAAGCAGAATCCCGGCAACATCAACACCGTCTGGTGGCTCATGGACGCGCTGGGCAACAACAACCCGGTGATCGCGGCGCTGCGCACCAGCACGGCGAACAGCGGCGGCGGTTACGTCACCACGAAAAGTTTCCAATTCACCGCCGACATCGCGGCGGTCGGGCCGTTCGGTCGCGGCTACCGGCGCGTGAAATTCATTTTCGACACCAGCGAGGGCACGCCCATCATTCTTTACCGCCAGGACTTGAGCCGGCTCGGCTGGGCGCTGGGCGACAAGACGCGGCAGACCCTGCTGGCGAACAACACATCGCAATGAACAACATCCTGAAAATCAACTTCCGGAAACGGAAAAAACTGACGAGCGTGCTCGGCTTGGCGCTGGACGGCAGCCGGCTCGAGGGCGTGGTGCTGCGACGCTCGAACGGCTCGCTGCAATTGCAGCAGAGTTTTTCCGCCGTTCTAACCCTCGACCCGCTCACCGCCGCGCCGGAGCTTGTAGGTCGCGAAATCCGCAACCAGCTTGACGCCGCCGGCGTGCGCGAACGTCACTGCATCCTCGGCTTGCCGCTGAAATGGGTTTTGACGGCGCAAACGGAACTGCCGCCGCTGCCGGAGGCCGACGCCGCAAGCCTGCTGCAATTGGAGGCCGAGCGCGGTTTTTCCACCGATGTCGCGACGCTGCAAATGGCCGGCTCAAGCTGCCCAATGGCGGCGGACAAAAAATACGTTTTGCTCGCGGGAATTCCCAGCGCGCACGTTGCGACGCTGGAAAAAGTTCTGGCGGCGGCGAAATTGAAGCCGGCCAGCTTTGCGCTCGGCCTGGCGGAGTTGCAGCCGCCCGCGGATGAAAAATCCAGCGGCGTGCTCGCGCTGGCCATCGGCGAAAGCACGGTGTCGCTGCAAATCACCTGCGGCGGCGGCGTGGCGGCTTTGCGCGCGCTCGAAGGCGCGATTGAAAATCCCAACGGCCGGCCCGCGCTGCTGCCCGATCTCGTCGCCCGCGAAGCCCGCATCACGCTCGGCCAGTTGCCCGCCGAATTGCGCGACGCGGTGAAGCGCATCCGCATTTTCGGCCCGCGCGAACTGGCACAGCCGCTCGCCGACGAAATGGAGCTGCGCTTCGAGCCGATGGGCCTGGGCGTGGAGGTCGTCGCGGCCTACAGGCCGGATGAATTTGGCGTGCAGCTTCCGCCGGACACGTCGCTGTCGGCTGCGTTCAGCCTCGCGGCGCGCCTGCTGGTGGAACAGCCGCCGGTGTTTGAATTTTTGCCGCCCAAGCTGACGATCCTCGAACAGTTTGCCGCTAAGTATTCGTCGGGCCGACTGCGGACGGTGGGCGCGGTGGCCGCCGGCATCGTGGCTATTGTCCTCATGGCGTTCCTGGTCCAGCAAATCCAGCTGTCGTATTACGGCTCAAAATGGAAAGCCATCTCGGCTAAAGTCACCGAATTACAGGACGTGCAGGCAAAAATCCATCAGTTCCAGCCGTGGTATGACCAGACATACCAGGACCTGGCGATTTTGCGGCAGCTCTCGCTGGCGTTCCCCGAAACCGGCAAAGTGACCGCCAAAACCATCGCCATCCAAGAGGGCAACGTGGTGACCTGTTCCGGCAACGCGCAGGACAATCCGTCACTGCTGGCGATGCAGGCCAGTTTGAGCAAAGCGGATGACGTGAGCGACTTCAAATGGGTTTTGATTCACGGCAAGGCGCCGAGACAGTTCACGTTTTCCTTTCAATATGGAATCGGAGGTGCGCAATGAAAATTGAAAACCGCCAGCAGTTTTTGGTCGTGCTGACCGCCATCGCGTTCGCGCTGCTCATCGGCAACAGCCTGATTTTTAACCCGCTATCCAACTTGTGGACGTCGCGCTCGGATCGCATCACCAAATTGCGGACCCAGGTGGATGACGGAAACAAAACGCTCAAGCGCGAGTCCGTCATCCGCGACCAATGGAAGAACATGCGCGCGAACGCGCTGCCGCCCAACACGTCGCTGGCCGCCCAGCAGGTGATCAACGCGCTCGACAACTGGTCGCGCGCCAGCGGCGCCGAGGTGTCGAGCATCATGCCGCAGTGGAAGAACGACTCGACGAATTACATGACCTACAACTGCCACGTCCAAGCGAACGGCAACATGGGCACGTTGAGCCAGTTCATTTATCAGATTGAAAAAGGGCCGATGGCGTTGAAGCTCGACTCGGTGCAACTGGACGCCCACGACGACGCCGGCCAGCAACTCACGCTCGACCTGCAAATCAGCGGTCTGGCCCTCCTCCTGCCAACGACAAAATGAAAACGACGCGATACCTCAAATGGACGGTGCTGGCGCTCGCGCTGGCGAACGGCTGGCCCGCCGCCGCGCAATCAAACCGCGTGCCCGGCCCGAATGACTACGGGCGGTTCAGTTCGTTCATCACGGAGCGCAACATTTTTAACCCGAACCGGTATGCGATCTATTCGCCCACATCGGGGCCTGTCCGTCCGCGGCCGGTGCCGCGAAACGCGCCGACGTTCACGCTGGTCGGCACGATGAGCTACGAAAAGGGGATGTTCGCGTTCTTTGACGGGAACCAGTCCAATTTGCGGAAGGTGCTTTATCAGTCCGAGAGCAACAACATTGCCGGCTTCACCCTGGCGGAAATCACGCTGGCCGGCGTCAAATTGCAGGCCGCCGACAAAAAGCAAATCGTGGAACTGAAAATCGGCCAGGGGATGCAGCAGCAAGGGAGCAGTTGGCAACTGGCCAGCTCCGGAGGATTTTTCGGCGGCGGGAACGGAGACTTTGGCGGGCGAAACCGGGGATTTGACAGCACAAGCTCCGGCGAAAGCGCGGCTCCGGCGACGGACAATTCCAGCCCCGACGCCAGCGCCGCTCCCAGCCCGGCCCTTGAAGGAAACGACGTTTTGAAAAAACTCATGCAGCAAAGACAACAGGAATTAAAATGAAAACCACCATCACCACCCTACTCACGACCATTTGCGTTACGGGTCTGCTGCTATCGGCAGCCGCGCAACCGGACAACGGCGGGCCACCGGACAACAATGCCGCTGCCACAACGGATCAATCCGCGCAGCCTGCCGCCGGCGCGGACGCGAACGCGGCGCCACCGGACGCGGCACAGGCCCAGCCGGCGATGAACGGGCAGGATGCAACGGCTGGGCAAACGGAAACCGCCCCGGCGGAAAACCGGCCCATCACCTCCACGGCCATTGCGCCGAGGGGAAATGCGCCGGAAGCCGTTGCCTCGGCCTTTGCGCCGCCCGCCCATGCCATCGGGACAAATCAAAATGATTTGAACATGAACTTCAACAGCGCGCCGCTGGACATGGTGCTGAATTATTTGAGCGACGCGGCGGGCTTCATCGTGGTGCAGCAGACGCGCGTCAACGGTTACGTGACGATCAAGGGCAGCCACATCACGAAGAATCAAGCGGTGGATTTGTTGAACAGCGAGTTGAACCGGAACAATTACGCCGCCATTCGCGAAGACAACATTCTGACAATCGTGAACAAGAGCGACGCCAAGCAGAGCCGCATCCCGGTCAGGATGGGCAATAACCCCACCAATATTCTCAACACCGACGAGATTGCGACGTGGATCATTCCCATCCGGTTCGTGGAAGCGCGGCAACTGGTCTCGGATTTGTCGTTGTTTGTCTCGCCGCAGGCAACGGTGGTCGCCAACGAGGCCGGCAACTCGATTATCATCACCGACACGCAGGCCAACATCCGGCATTTGGTGCAAATCATCCAGTTGGTGGACGGCAGCGCCGAGTCGGAGACGGAAATCCGCGTGTTTCCGTTGAAACACGCCAGCCCGGTGGATGTGGCCAATGAATTGAGCAGCATCTTTCCCAGTTCCAGTGGCTCCGGCAGCCAGTCGCCCTTCACTTTCGGCGGCGGTGCCCGTGGCGGTGCCCGCGGCGGTGGCGGATTTGGCGGTGGGCGCGGCGGCGGATTTGGCGGCGGAGCCAATCCGTTTGCAGCCATGTTTGGCGGCGGTGGCGCAACTTCGGATACCACCCAGCAACGCATCCAGAAGGCGACGCAAGTCACGGCGGTGGCCGATTCGCGCATCCAGGCGGTCATCGTGACGGCACCGAAAGATTTGATGAACGAAATCGCCGGCGTTATGGCGGAAATTGACGTGGCTTCGGAGCGCGACCAGCAAGTGGCCACCATCCAGTTAAATAACGCCGACCCACAGGCGGTGGCGCAGGTGCTGCAAAGCATGTTCCAAGGCAACAATGCATCGCGCACCAGCACCGGGTCGTCTGCAAACAGCGCGCTCGCGACTCGCGCCACGACGACGTCAACCACCATGAGCCAGACCACCACCTCCAGCGGCCTCAGCAGCAGCACGGGTGGTGGCAGAGGTGGAGGTGGAGGTGCGGGCGGGTTCTAAATCATATAAATCATTTCCATGAAAAGACAAACTATGAAAACAAACTATTTCAATAAGTATCTCGGCACCGCTCTGATTCTTCTGCTCTGTGCCGCCAATCACCTCCATGCGCAGGGACGCGGCGGCGGTGGTCGCGGCGCTGGCGGCGGTGGCTTCGGTGGCTTCGGTGGCGGCGGCTTTGGCGGTGGTGGCGGTGCCTTCGGTGGCGGCGCCAGCAGCAGCCAGCAATACAATAACAACGGCTCTGTGGGCACCGCGAACATATCCGTGGACCCAGTGACGCATAACCTTATTATTTCTGCCGACGGGCCGACCATGGAACAAATCCGGAAGGTCATCGCCAGCCTCGACACCCCCATACGGCAGGTGCTCATCAAGGTCGCCTTCGTCGAAGTGGACGACAACAAGGCGTTGGATCTCGGCGTTCAGGGCAATTACACCGGTTTCAGCAAACACTTTTCGACCGTCAACGGTTTTGTGACGAATTATCTCAACTCGTCCACCTCCATCACCGGCCTCGTATCATCCATAAGTCCGAACAATCAGAGCTATACTCTGAACAACAACTACAGCCTGCCCGCGGCGCTGACGGGAGCGTCCGGAAACGGCGGGATGTATTCCATCATGGGCAGCGATTTCACGGCGACGCTCCAGGCCATCGCCACCGCCGGCAAGGCGCAGATTCTATCTCGACCGTCCATTATCGCGCGTGACGGCCAGATGGCGGAGATTTTCGTCGGCCAAAGCGTCTATCTGCCCAGCAGTGTCAGTTTGAGCACCATCGGCACCGGCGCCACCGCGACTACCGTTCCGTCCATCAACGGAAACTATTCGCCCGTCGGCATCCAAATGGATGTCACGCCGTTCATCGGGGCAAACAATCTGGTGCAGATGATTCTCCAACCTCAAATAAAGTCCATTGACACCTCGACGCCCGGCCAGGTCATTCAGGGCGGCAGCGTCCTGTCGTCCGCCGTGTATGCGCCCAATGTCAATACACGCTCCGCCAACACCGTGGTGGTAACGCCCGACGGCCAGCCGATCGCCATCGGCGGCCTTATTTCCAACGACAAATCCACCAGCGAGAGCAAAATCCCGCTGCTGGGCGACATCCCGGTGCTCGGCCACCTTTTCAAGTTCAGCACCCACGCGCAGCAGAAGAGCGAACTGCTCATCTTCCTCACGCCGCACATCATCCAGGCGCCGTCGCAACTCGCCGCCATGACCGCCCATGAAACCGGCCAGACGCCACTCATCACCAATTCGATTCCGCAACTGGAGTTGGACCGGTTTCTGGATCGCCTGCCGGTGAAGAGCACCTCGAAATCCAAGGATGGATTTTTCTCAACGCCGCGCTAAACTGGATTCACATCATGCAACTCCGGCGAAACAGCCCTTGGATTTACGGCCTGCTGCTGGGCGTCTGGGCGCTGGTCGTCGCGTGGCAGGTCGAGGAGCACGTCCGGGTTCGCGAAGCAGCCAAGGCTGACTTGCGGAACCGTTCCCAAGAAATCGCCAATACAGTGAGCGCGGTCATCCGGGCGTCGAGCTTTCGCGGCGCCGTCGTGCAGGACCGCCTAGAGCCGGTGCTCAATTTGCTCGTCCGCACCAACGCGCTCG
>JBEKRA010000052.1:0-9592 GCA_049519195.1 Verrucomicrobiota bacterium | reverse complement strand
GGGCCGGTGTCGTTCGTCACCATCAAATCGCAGAGCCGCAGCCACTCGACCATTTCCGGCAGGGAAGTTTCGCCGCACAAATTTTCGCACCGCTCCGGCGCGGCGCGAGAAATGATTGCACCGAGCGGTTTGTCTTCCGAGTCGCCGAGAATGGCAAAACGCGCGGCGGGGAAACGTTTCGTGAGCAACCGGACAAGTTCGGCAAAATTTTCAGCCGGCCAGCTTTTGTTCCGCCAGCGCGCGCCGGGCTGGAGCACGATCAATTGCGTTTGTTGGAGTTCACGCTTTAGCGTGTCATTCGGCTGACAAGCTGAAGCTTGAACTCCAACGACGGGCCATTTGCGTTTTACTGCGGTGGAAATTTCCGGGCGTTCGGGCAGCCAGACAAAATTGTTGTGGACCGGCACGCCGAGTTGCGGCAGCGCGGACAAATACCAGTCCACGGCGTGCGTGTGAAACGACACCCGGCGGACGGCGGTGTCGTAAAAGCCCCGCGCGCCTTCGCGAACCTCGTCCAGACCGATGAGGAATTTCCCATTGGCGAGCCAGGCGAATGCGCCGCTGCGGGCCAGGCATTGCAGGTCAATGACCAGATCGAAATCTTGTTCACGCATCCAGCGGATGCTGCGAAGCATTTCCGGCCAGTGCCTCGGTGATTTCCAGCGTTTGCGCTCAAAGCGGACGATGCCGGCCAGATCGGGGTCGCCTTCGAGCAGCGGCGCGAGCGCGGAATCAATCCACCAGAAAATCTCCGCGCCGTGGAAGTGCAGTTTCAACAAGCGCAGCACCGGCAGCGCCTGAATCACGTCGCCGAGCGAGCTTGGCTTTAGAATCAAGATTTTCAAATCAACCACGGATGGACACGGATGAACACGGATGAAAAATTTGCCGCCGGGCGCGAAGTGAAAATTATCCGTGTCAATCCGTGTTCATCCGTGGTTAAGAAATCATCTTCCATATTCCAGCCGCTCGGCGAGGCGTTCGGGCAGGCCGGCGGCGCGGATTTTTCGCTGGGTGGCGGGGATGTCGTATTCCAGCCGGCGCAGTTCAATCGTCCCGGCGTCAATGTCGTAGATGACGTAGCCGGCCTTGGGATTGTTGTCGCGCGGCTGGCCGACGGCGCTGACGTTGACGAAATATTTTTTGGCCGGGTCCACCTTGAATTTGGAATAAGTGCCGCCGCGAACGGCGTTGTCGCGCATGAAGGCGACGGGCACGTGGGTGTGGCCGAAGAAGCAGACCTGCGTGTTCTGGTAGGGAAAACTGGCTGCTGCGGCGAGCTTGTCGAAGACATAGCCCCAGCGTTGCGGCACGTCGAGCGTGGCGTGAACGGCGGTGAAGTTGGCGATCATCTTGGTGTATTTGAGTTCGCGCAGCCATTGTTTTTCCTCGGCGTCCAGTTGCGCGCGTGTCCAGTGGACGGCGGCGGCGGCGGCGGGATTGAAGCCTTCGAGATGGTCGTTGGTGGAGCAGTATTCGTCGTGATTGCCCTTCACGCAGGGGATGTTCATGTCCCGGATGATTTTGAGGCATTCCTTGGGATTGGCATTGTAGCCGACGATGTCGCCGAGGCAGACATAATGCGTCGGGTTCTGGCTGCGGGCGTCCTCCAAGATGGTTTGTAACGCCTCCAGATTGCCATGAATATCAGCGATGATGGCGAACTTCATTGCATTAATAAACTATTTCAAAGCCGCGAAATTTATTTTGCGCGGCGCTCCAACCCACGTTTTCATCGCGGATAAATGGCTTCAGCCCCGCATCCCGAATGGCCGCGCGGAAGGCTTCAAGCTCTTCGCGCGTGCCCTCGGCGATCAATTCGACGCGACCGTCGGACAAATTACGCACTTCGCCGGAAATTTCAAATCCGGCGGCGACGGTTCTCGCGGTGTAGCGGAACCCGACGCCCTGCACGTTGCCGGAATAAAAAACTTCCATGCGACAGCGGTTTGCAACTGACATTTGTTCCGGCACACGGAGATGTAGCCAGAGCCGGACGACGGACGCAATGTTAAATTGGCGGAGACGCGGCCGGAGCGCCGCTTTCTCCGCGGAAAAAACTTACATTTGGCGGGGTGTTTCTGCTAGGCTTCACGCCCCGGCCAACGCCGGAACTAATTTCTCGCGATGAACCAAATCGAATCACTCGAACGGCAATTGGACAGTTTTGACGCCGCAAAACGAAAAGACGCGCTGGCGAAATTGTGGGACCTCGCCAAGGCTGGCAAAATCGAACTGGCCGTGCCGGGCACGGACGTCAACCTCCACGCCCACACCTTTTTTTCCTACAACGCCTATGGCTATTCGCCGTCGAAATTCGCGTGGCTGGCGCGCAAACGCGGGCTGGCGGCGGCGGGCATCGTGGACTTCGATGTGCTGGACGCGCTGGAGGAATTCTGGGCGGCGGGAAAGCTCATCGGCCTGAAGCGTTGCGCCAGCTTGGAATCGCGCGTCTTCGTGCCGGAATTTTCCACGCGCGTCATCAATTCGCCCGGCGAACCCGGCATCGCCTACCACATGGGCGCCGGCTTTCCGCGCGAGGTCAAACATCCGCTGCTGTCGCAAATGCGCCGCACGGCGGAGGCGCGCAACCGCGAACTCGTCCGCCGCGTGAATGAATTTCTCAAGCCCGTCGGATTGGATTACGACAAGGATGTTCTGCCGCTCACGCCGAAAGGCAACGCCACGGAGCGCCACATCTGCGAGGCGTATTCCAAGAAGGGCGACGCGGCGTTTTGGAAACAAAAAATCGGCGACTGTCCGGCTGACGCTGGAAAATTTCAGGCGCTCATCCGGTCGAAAACGATGAAAAAGGGCGGCCCGGGTTACGTGCCGCCGGGCAAGGATTCGTTCCCGCTGATGGCCGACATGAACCGGTTCGCGCAGGAGGCGGGTGGAATTCCGACGATGACCTGGCTCGACGGCACGAGCGAAGGTGAAAAGGCCATCGAGGAACTTTTTCAAGTCGCCGTGTCCAGCGGCGCGGCGGCCATCAATGTGATTCCCGACCGCAATTACACGCCCGGCGTAAAAAGCCAGACGCTGCAAAATCTTTATGACGTCGTCGCGCTGGCGGAGAAGCATCATTTCCCCGTCATCGCCGGCACGGAAATGAACGCGCCGGGCAACAAGTTCGTGGACGACTTCAGCACGGCGGAACTGAAGCCGCTGGCGCCGGTTGTTCTGAAGGGCGCGCATATCGTCTATGCCCATTCCGTTTTGCAGCGCGAAAGCGGCCTCGGCTATTTGAGCGATTGGGCGAAAAAGTCATTTGCAAACACCGCCGCCAAGAACGATTTCTTTGAGAAACTGGGCCGCGAATTGCAGCCCGCTGGCGAAGACCGTTTGCGCGGGTTGCCGCCGGGCGTGATACCGGAAAATGTTCTGGCGAGAATCAATTAAGTCGCGCCTTTTATTCCAATGATCAGCCGCCGTGGTCGCTGATGAGCGAATCGTTTGCGTTGTTACAATGAATTCCATTCTTCCAAAGAAATCGGGCGGGCCAGAATCGCCTCGACCTGCCGGAGGAGCAGCCGGACTTGCGGCACGGAGTATTCGGCATTGGTGGGGATGGTCTGGCGGTGCTGGCCGAAAATCATGAACTGGTGGCGCGTGCCGGAATACGGGCCGTCGAAGCCGAGCGCGCGGAGTTTGCGGATGAAGTCGCGCCGTTTAAGTGGTCGCCATCCGGCCATTTTGAACCTTGTTCAAATCAATGCCGGCCAGCACTGGCAGTTTGTGCCCGAATTTCAGGCCGACGAGAATCCAATCCTCCAGCGTGGAGCGCAACTCGCCTTCACATTCGCGCAGGGATTTTCCGAACGCGGCCACGCCTTTCAATTTGGGAATTTCGCCCGCGAACGAGCCGTCTTCCAGCTTGTCGTAACGAGCCAGTTCCAGCGCGGCTTCAATGTAGGCGGTGATCGGAAACATCTTGGAAGAAAAGTAAAACGATTTGGGAGAAAAAACAAGCGGGAGATTATTCACGCGGGCGGCTCCGAAGACCCACGCACGTATCGGACGTGACACCGGAAGCCATTTTTGCCAGAATCAAGTGAAACAATTTTTAATCCGCGAATGGCGCGAATTTCCGCCAATGGTTTTTGATTTTGTTAATTCGCGGATAAATTTGAAATTGATGACTACGATTCCTGAAAAACAATGCGCGGTGCAACTGGTCGCCCCCGATCAGCTCCGCGTCAATGACGCGAAGCCCGTGTTCCAGCCGGGGCCGCACCAGGCGCTTTGCCAGGTCGAGGTTTGCGGCCTGTGCTTCTCGGATTTGAAGCTGCTCAAACAATTTTCCGGCCACGCCCGCAAATCCGAAATCACCGCCGGCATTGATGCCGCCGCGCTGGCGCAAATGCCGCATTACGTCCCTGGTGAAAAACCCGCCGTGCCCGGCCACGAAACGGTTGTGCGCATCGTCAAAGTCGGGTTGGAAGTGAAACGGTTCAAGGCCGGCGAGCGCTACTTGGTTCAGACTGATTACCGCTGGCTGCCGACGAAGAATTCCAATTCCGCCTTCGGCTACAATTTCGAGGGCGCGTTGCAGGAATACGTGCAGGTGGACGAGCGCGTCATCACCGCACCGGACGGTGAGTCCATGCTCATTCCCGCTCCGGAGGATTTGTCCGCGTCGGCCATCGCCCTGTGCGAACCGTGGGCCTGTGTCGAGGACGCCTACGTCGAAAAACAGCGCCGCGCTTTCAAGCGCGATGGGAAAACTTTAATCGTCGCGGACCACGAACCGAAAGTGGACGGCGCGGGCAAGGTGACCTATGCGAAACCGTCCGCGTTGCCGGAACGAAAATTCGACGATGTGATTTATTTCGGCAGCGACGCGGCGGTTTGCGAAATACTTTTCGCCAATGTCGGCACGAAAGGATTGTTCGTCATCGTGCAAGGCGGAAAGAAATTTGGCCGGCCGGTTGTCACCGCCGTTGGCCGCGTCCATTACGGCGGCATCCGCGTCATCGGCACTACGGGCAATAATGTGGCCGACGCGCTGGCGGCGATTCCCGCCACCGCCGAAATCCGGCCGGGTGACAAAATCAACATCATCGGCGCAGCCGGGCCGATGGGCACGATGCACGTCATCCGCGATTTGTGCCAGGGCGTGCCGAATGTCACCGTTTTTGCCGGGGATTTGAGCGACGAACGGCTGGCCGGGTTGCGCAAGCTGTCCGAGCCGCTGGCGCAGAAAAACAAGCTCACGCTGAAAACCTACAATCCGTCGAAGGACAAGCTGGCGGATAAATTCAATTACGTCGTGCTCATGGCTCCGGTTCCGGCGCTGGTCGCGCAGGCCGTCAAGGACGCCGCGCCGCGCGCCATCATCAACATTTTCGCCGGCATTCCCGCCGACAAGACCGGTGAGATTGATCTGGACGCCTACATCGAGAAGCAATGTTATTTTGTCGGCACCAGCGGCTCGACGCTGGACGACATGAAGGCCGTTTTGAAAAAAGTCGCCTCGCACCGGCTCGACACGGATTTGTCCGTCGCCGCAATCGCCGGCCTGGACGGCGCGGTGGACGGCATCCGCGCGGTGGAAAAAAACACGATGCCCGGAAAAATCCTCGTTTATCCGTTCGCAAAAGGCTTGAAGCTCACGGCGCTCACCGAAGCCGGGAAGGAACATCCCGGCGTGGCGAAGTCGCTCCAAGACAGTCAATGGAACAAAAACGCCGAAGAGGCGTTGAAGAAGGAGTTTGGCGCGCAATGAATCTTGTTCCTGAACCTTTGAAGCGCCACGAGGAGCGCGCCAGCGCCTTGGACTGCGGCGGCAAGCGAAGCGCGACGCCGCTTTCGAACTGCGTTGAACTGTTCATATTTCAAGCCGCGACCAAAATCGAAAGCGGTGTCACAGCCACCGCACTCCAAGACGGCAAGCGTGACAGCCAGCCACAATAAACATGAATCTATCGCTCGAAAACAAAATCGCCGTCGTCACCGGCGGCGCGCAGGGACTCGGCCAGGCGATTTGCCTGGCGCTGGCGAAAGCCGGATGCCACGTTGCCATCGCCGATATGAAAGACGACGCGGCGCAGGCCACTGCGGCGGAAATCGTCAAGGCGACCGGCCGCAAGGCGTTCGCGCTGAAGACCGACGTGACGCAGGAGGCGGACGTTGAAAAATTATTCAATCGCGCGGTCGCCGACTTTGGGCGCGTGGACATCGTGGTGGCCAACGCGGCCATTCTAATTGCCGAGCCGATTGCCGAGGCGAATGCCGAAAAATGGCGCGCGGTGATGAATGTGAATTTGTTCGGCAATTTTCTGACGATGAAGCACGCCTGCCGAGTGATGAAACCGAATCGCAAAGGTGTCATCATTCAGATCAATTCCAAGTCCGGCAAAAAGGGCAGCGCAGCCAACTCCGCCTATGCCGCGACGAAATTCGGCGGCATCGGCCTCGTGCAAAGCGTCGCGCTGGAAATGGCGCCGCACGGTGTCCGCTGCAATGCGATTTGCCCCGGCAACCTGCTCGATTCGCCGCTGTGGACCGACCCGAACAGCGGTCTGTTCGTGCAATATCTCAAGGCCGGCAAGGTTCCCGGCGCGAAAACCGTCGGGGACGTGCGGCAATTTTACACCAATCAGGTGCCGATGAAAAAGGGCTGCACCTACGACGACATTTGCAACGCGCTGATTTTTCTCGCCGGCGATGGCGCAAGTTATCTCACCGGCATTTCGTTGAGCGTCACTGGCGGTCAGGAGATGAATTGACGGCAGCGGCGTGTTTTGTCTGAACTGCGCTTCGTCATGCCAGAACCTGCCGCAAAGCGTCGAGGATTTGCACGCCAACGGTCGCAACTGTAGTGCCGCTTGAGATCGGACGGGCAAAATCGCGGCGCGGATTATGCGAC
The DNA here is from genome assembly GCA_049519195.1 of Verrucomicrobiota bacterium. GTDB lineage: Bacteria > Verrucomicrobiota > Verrucomicrobiia > Limisphaerales > UBA11358 > UBA11358. The sequence continues at coordinate 2,721 of JBEKRA010000052.1, read as the reverse complement.
AACGGCTCGCATCGTCAGGCGGCAGGAGACGCATTCTTCCGACGCATCAAAATCAACGCTGCAATTCCGACTGCGGCTAGGAACAGCAAGCCGACACCGTAAAAAACAATCGTCGCGTTGAACGACACTTTGCCCGCCGGCGAGTTGTTCATCTTTGCCGCAAGGTTTTCCGCTTCTTCCTTGGTGAACGCCCCGGTGATTGCCATCTCGCCACCCGGAATCTCGGAATTGATTCGCGGAGCCATATAAAGTCTTCCGTCAATCACAATGGCCAGACGTCTGCCGATGTTTTTACGTGTCACTTCGGCAAACCGCTTCGTTCCAGCATCGGTGAGCTTGATCGAAATCATCACGTCCCCACGTCCCTCTCCGTAGGTTCCGTCATTTACGACAACCATTGCGCTCTTCACGTCCGACCGGTCGAGAAGAACTGCCTTTTGAACGTTCAACACCTCTGGTTGTCTTGGAGAATTGTTCGGTTGCACGACTGTCATCTGTTCAGAATCGGCCATTGGTTTGCCCGACACCAATCGGAGCTGAAGCACAGATGGAGTGGAGCCAGCGTGCGCCACCGCTTCCTGCGACAGAAGGGCAATCGCCAGCAACAGAAGAATATTTTTCATAGAGATTGGATCGTGATTGAATGTTTCATGACATGGACGCCAACGCCATTCATTTTTGTATATTTCAAGCGATGCTTTTGTCATCTGCCGCCGTCGGCGTCAATTCGCCCTTGCCGAGGTGTGGGCAGTCAGCCAGTTCCAATCCGCCTCGTCTTTCGGGTCGTTAATGACGCCCAATTGTTTTGGAGCGTGAAACTCCCAGTGATGCGTTTCGGAATGTCCGTCCGCGAAGGCAAACCCGCAGCCGATGTTGTGGTAGGTTCCTGGCGCATCACGCCAATTCTCATTCACCATGTCAACGGCGAAGGCCGCGTCGTTGAGGCCGCGGGCGTCTTCATCCAGAAACACCCAGAGATCGGACGGCGAGGGCGGGCCGGCATCGGACAATTTGCCGAACGTGCGCCACGGATTGTTGTGGAGGTTCTGATGCCAGACGCCGGTCAGCCAGGGGCCGGTGACGGGTTGATTCGGCACGCCGCTGTGCGAGCTGTAATCGGCGGCGAAACCGGGGTCAATCGTGCCGACGGCCTGGCTCATCGAAAAAGTGCGTGCGGCGGGAACTATCGTGCCGATGAGCGAGGGATTGGTGCCCTGGTATTTGCCCTCGCGCAAGTCGGCGGGGCATCTGAACAGCTTGGCGCTGTGTCCAAGGTATTTAATGAGGAGCGAGCGGGCGGGATCAAGCAATACGTCCGGGTCGAATTCCTGCGGTCCGCCGATGCCGGCATTGCCGCCGCACCAGTTGTAGAAGGCGTTGGTGTTGCCGTCGTCGGGATTGGGCGGAAAAAAATCGTCGTTGTCATTCGAATAAAGATGTGTTGCGAGCATAAGCTGTTTGCCGTTGTTGAGGCAGAGCGCGCCCTGCGCCCGCTGCTTGGCACGCGACAGCACTGGCATCAGCATCGCCGCCAGGATCGCAATGATGGCGATGACGACGAGCAGTTCAATCAGAGTGAAGGCGCGCCGCGGCATCAGACTAATGGTCATCCATGTTGGACAGCAATTCAAGGCGCGGGTTCATCAAGGCGTGGCGGCGCTGGTTTGGAGTGCGGCGGCTTGACGCCGCTTTCAACGACGCGACACGTCGCGTCGTTCCAAAGCGCGGACATGTCCGCGCACTCCAAATTGAAAGCAAACCACCGCGCTTCACGGCGTGGGGTTCTTCATGGCCTGCTCGTAGGGTTTGCCTTCGAGGAAAACCTGCTGAAGCTTCGCATGGCCGGACGCGGGCACGACGGCCCGCGCCGTGAGCTTGCCGCGTCCACCCTCCGCAGTGTTGCTACGGAGGACGGGCGGATTGCCCGTGCCCTCGGCGACGTAATAACGCTCGATGCCGTATTCGACGTGGATGGAGTTGGTCGTGTTCCACCAGGCGTAGGTGCTTTTGCCAGCCAGCACCACTTCCGCATCGGATGACGGCGCGAGCGCATTGGTGCTGGCGCGAGCGACGACGTAGAATTCATTTGTTCCCGGCGCGAGCGAGACAAAGATTTTCGTGCCGAAGGGCAAATCCTTTTTCACCGGCGGCGAAAAGAAGTTCGTCGGCACGTCGCTGATTTTGTAGCGCAGCATCAGGTAATCACCGCTCAACATGTCGCGCGGGTCCACGGGCTGCGTTTCGAGCAGGATGGCTTTGCCGTGGGTGAGCGCGTATTCCTGCGTGGCGACCATGCCGAGCAGCCACGCGGCTTGCAGCGCGAGGACGAGGATGAGGAGCATGAGTTGCATAAAGCATTTTCAGATGGCTGCCTATTTCTTCCGCAGCGTCAACGGCGTGGGGGTTGGCCCGGCGTTCAATTGCCCGGCAATCTCGGTGCCTTCCTTGTTCATGCTTCCCTGAAAGCTGCCGCCGCCGATCTTGATGCCGAACTCCACCTTCTGGCCCGTCTGTTTCACGTCATTGAGCGGCATTCCCACGGCGTTGAAATTGCGACTGGCGTTGCGACTGTCCATGGCCGCGGCTACCGTGTTGTCCGGTTGATTCTTGAAATGGAATGCCAACTGGAATGCGCCGTTGGGCGGCCCGATCGAAGCTTCCCAATCTCCTTCCAATTCCTTCGACACCGCCGGGCTGGCCGGGATCAGTTCCACCTTCGCC
>JBEKRA010000051.1:0-9605 GCA_049519195.1 Verrucomicrobiota bacterium | reverse complement strand
TTTAAACAGTTCCTGGAACTGGGAATCACTTGGGTTCGCTGTGGCCAGTTGGGCCCGTAAATTGTCGGCGACGAATGCATCATCGTTTTGCTGTGATTTCGCGTAACGCTCATCTCCCAACACGGCCTTCAATTGCTGGTTGTATTCGGAATATGCCTTATCATACCCATCGTTGACTTCAGCATCATCCATCTCTCCTTTCGACTTCCCCTTATCCAGTTCGAACAGGCGTTGCTGCAGTTTTTTCTTCAAGTCATAAATCGCAGCGGCTTCGGAGGCTGTTGTCTCGACCTCGGTGCTCATGGCTTCCCACAGCATGTTCTTCTGGTCCCACTGCCTGAAACCCTCCTCTCCCAGCGCCGCGCGCATTTCCGCGTCTTTGCTCATATCGTGTTCCAGTTGCACCCCAGACATTTTGTCCATATCCCCCAAGCATTCTTCAAAGCGGCTATCCCACTGCGCTTCGAAATCCTCCAGAGCCACTAGTGCCAGGACGTCGTTGGGAACACCCATCGCGCGCAACTGGTCAACAATCCACCCCCGCCGGTCCGATGCGGATTTGATGTCCGCGTATCGCGGCAACTTCGGCTGTTTGGTGAAGACCGGCGCTTCATTCGCCACTTTTCCAGGGCTGACCTCGTTCGTCGTTATTCCCGGGCCGGCCTCGATGGCCGATGGCGCGGACGCGTGGGCCAATTTGTGCAGGGCCAGCCCCACAACTGTAACGGCCAGAACGAAATTCAATACGAGGGACGCTTGATGGCTAAATTCGCTGCTCATAAACCAAATTGCTGTCTGCTTTTACAGTGGACGGTTTGGCTGCACAAGGTGTTTTTTCTGACGCCAATTGTAATTATTTGACCTGCTAAAAGGCCGGCGGCTGTGACGCCGGCCGGCCTTGGCGATATCAAATGATTTTCAGGGGACGTATTACCACACCGTCGCGTTACAACCCCCACTCTGGCCACCCCATGCCTCTGCATTCAATTTGGCATAAGTATAACCATCGTTCCAAGCATGGAGGTTCATTCCCTTGGATTTCCAATAGTTAATGTGGTTGCCCATGTTGATGGAGTGGTTTTGCCCTTGTGATTGGTTGGATGTCCGGGCATCGTTGTATTGCGCGCCGCCGCCTTGCGACCCCAGATAGACGTTGTATGTGCCCCCGTCACTGTTCATAGTGCCCTTAAACGTTCCACCACGAGAACCCATATCAGTCATATACCATTCAACAGCCGAGTAATTCGCCCACCCATACATACCGAAGTTTTGATAGCCGTTTATGTAGCCGCAATTGTAGCCACAAGTTCTGGTTTGGCCGGGTTGCCAGCCTTTACCGGTGCATATATCCCCGATGTTGGACCAACTGGAGTAGAAATTGCCACCCCCACCGAAGCCTATGCTTGCTGACCCTGTAGTCCACCAGCATTCATACCAGTAGCCGTTATTTCTACCAGTTAGATCTCCTGCTTGCGCCTGCTGCGCTAAAAACAGCGCAAATGAAGATACTAATAGCATTAGTTTTTTCATAATTATGTTTACTTTGTTTGTTTTGATGTTGGTTGCTTTTGCTGCGCCGCGGAGGTGAGGGAGAATTGGTTTTCGCGATCACCAAGTCCGGCGCAACACTGCAACATTATTCTAATACCAGAACGCGTAGGACAAATGCAATATGACAAATGTCATATATCCTGAATCATTAGCGATGGTTTTGGCACAGATTCTGCTTGACAGATCAACGCCCATCGAGTCGAAAACACATTCACAGATGAAAAACTCAGCCGAAACAACTTCACCCGCATATTTCAAACCGAGCCTGCAAATCAACGACTTGCAAAGTTCGCTAATGTTTCGGGATATATTGAATTTGTTTGAAATCTTGAGAGGGAATCCGCCCATTTGTCCGACTCAGGTTGGAACATGTTTCATTCCATATATTTATGACTTAAAGCCGGGGGTTTACCCAATGATTGTTTTTGAGGTAGAAGACGCCCCAGGGGCGGCGGACCAGACTGAATGCTTGTTTCATTGATTCACTCATGGTTTTGAGTGTGTCAGGAACGGCATCCGTCGCGTAAGCGAACTCTGGACGAGCTATGGCCGAACAATAACAGAACTTTGAACGGGCAGCCAAACAGGTGAAGAATCCGGTGAAACTCTGCCCCTCGGAATTCGCTAGTCTTTGTGCTGCAACACTTAGACTTGGAGGCGAGGGTTGGAATCGAACAGGAGCGTCAGTTTTTTCCAAAACTCACTACTCCGCAATTACCACCCCACCACCAGAGGCGAACAGCCTAATAACTAACGAACGTCAATAGAATCAGGTGTTTTCGCACGTTTGTCAAGCACTCGGCATTACGCACCCAATACCAACCAACTACTCACCAATTACACATTCATCACCCGTTCACTGGCACTTTCACTGGCACTAAAAACATCATTAAACCGCCTGATTCATTGCGAATTTATGCCGCGCTGGCCCGTGCGTGCGGTTGACTGCGCTCACTTCGCTCCGCCAACCCAACGCTCGCGGCGCGACGGTTTGGTTCACTGCCGGTCCGTGCCGCTGCCCGTTGCGCTTGGCGGAAACGACTATGCGTCTGTTCCGCCCGCTACTCCTCCGTCCAGCAGCGCCGACCGTCTTTCCATTTCGCTTTCGCTAAACTCACTGGATCATCCGACTCACGCTTGAAACGCGGGAGATTCTGAAATGAGTCCATTCTGCCGTTAGAAATTCGGGGTTCATTTTTTAACCCGACTTCCGCTACTGGAGCAGCGATCTGACTTTTTTCGCGGCGGCGTCCTGCGGATTTCCGCAGGACGCCGCCATTTCACTTCGCCCAATGGCGTGTAGTGGCGACCTGCCCTCTTTTCAGCCGCCGTGACGGCGCTACACTGGCGGCATGTTTCTCAAGTGCAGCACACGCAAAAAAGACGGCAAGGAGCATCGCTCCTGGTCCGTCGTCGAGAGCCGCCGCGTCGGGCGCGGCGTGGTGCAGCGCCACGTCCTCTACCTGGGCGAGATCAACGATTCCCAGCGCGCCGCCTGGCAGAAGGCCATTGCCGTCTTCGACGAACACGACGGTCAGACCCGCCAATGCGCGCTCTTTCCCGCCGATCGCACGCCGCCCGCCACGGACACGCCCGCCGTGCAGGTGCGGCTTTCGCAGCTTCAACTCTCCCGCCCCCGCTCGTGGGGCGCGTGCTGGCTGGGCGATCAACGGGGCACATTGACTGGTGCGACCCGCTTTGGACCCGGTGGGCACAATGGCCGGTTTTGAAACCGAAGCTGCCTCAGAGCCGGTGGGCGGAATGGCTGGATTTGGATCGGACGGGCTGGCCGAGCCGAGGGGCGGAATGGCCGGTTTTGACTCCGAGGCCACCGGCTGCAAATAGCGGCCCACGGTCTCGTGGTGCGCGCCCAGCTCGCGGGCGATTTTGCGCGCCGACCAGCCTTTGGCCGCCAGCGTAGTGATGGAATGTTGCAGGCTCACGTTGAGTTGATTCATCGCGCAGCAATGCGGCTTTCGCCGCCGACTGCGCAATCCCACTCTCAAAATGGCCGGTTTTCATCTGCCCATCCCTGGCTGGTTTTGACCGCCCGCTGACATTGGACGAGCTACCCACACACGCAGCCAGTAAATCGTCAGAGTAGCTTGAAGGTTATTGCACAGAGTTACACCAAAGTTTTGACGTTTTGCGCCAAATATTCGGACGACAGGGCGGCATCTTGCGCCCCACTGACCGCGCCGCGTTTTGGGTTGGCACGCAACCTGAATAAACTTTGACCGATGAGAATGACTCACCGAACCGCCTTGTCGTCTTGGCCGGACGGATCGGTGGCGGGGCAAGACGGATTCCGCCCACACGCCATCGGCCGGAAAATTTCTGCCCACGCCACCAGCGAACCAATAGCAAACCTCATCAGAGCCGTTGGCAAAAGCCGTCGGCGCACCGACGAATGGAGTGAGTATCAAATCATTGTATATCAAGCGACGAACCCATTTGAAGATTGTCCCGAGTTCTCCTTACATCGGCGTGGTTCCTGATGTAGATGTAGCCGGGGCGTTGAACTGCGGCAAGGCAAAGGTTTCGGTGTATTTGCCGCCGCCGGGCGTCAGGAATTTTTCCGGCTTTCCGACCAAGGGCGGTTCACATATTTGGCCACGGCTTGCCCGCGCGAACGGACGTGCAGCTTTTCATAAATGCGCCGGATGTAAGTATCCACCGTGCGCACGCTGATTTTCAGTTCGTCCGCAATTTCCTTGTAGAGAAAACCGCGAATCAGCATTTCCAAGACGGCGCGTTCGCGCGGCGATAAATTGTCGTCAACTTCGCTTGGCGCCGGCGTGCTGGGAAAACACCGCGCGACGCGGCGCGCAATGTAGCTGGTCATCGGCGAACCGCCGGTATTGACGTATTTGATCGCCGCGAGCAACTCATCGTGCGGGGCCTGCTTGAGCAAATAGCCGGTGGCACCGGCCTGCAGCGCATCAAAAATGTGGTTGGAATCCTCATAGACCGTGTGCATCACAAACTGCGTCTGCGGCAGGGCTGGCTTGAGCCGGCGCACGCATTCCACGCCGCTCAAGCCGGGCAGCTTGATGTCCATCAAAACCACGTCGGGCCTTTGGGTCGGAAGTTGCAGCAGCCCATCTTCCCCGCTGCCGAACGCGCTGACAAATTCAAAATCGGGTGCGTCGGCCAGCCAGCCCGTCAAAATATCACGGGCGGGTTTGTCGTCCTCAATAATGGAAACGCGGATCGGCATGACGGAACTGGCGGCGGAGGGTCTCAATTTTTATTTTTAATTTACCGCATGGGCGGCGGCGCGTCTGTAACGAATATAGCTGACAAGCGGCCAGCGGCGGAGAACTGAACGGTTCATTTTGCGGCCGCTGTCAGCGGCAGCGAAAAGACGATTTGCGTGCCGCGGCCGGGTTCGCTGTGGATTTCGCAACGGCCGCCGATTTCCCGCAGACGCTGGCGCATGTTCGCCAGGCCATTGCGGCGCGGACGCAACTGGCCGTTGATCAACGACGCATCATTGGGCGCGGCGGCGTCAAAGCCCCGGCCGTTATCCGATACTTTCATGGTAAACGCCGCCCCTTCGACCGCAAAGGCCAGTTGCACTTCCGTGGCGCCGGAATGTTTCAAGACGTTGTGCAGCGCCTCCTTCACGGCGAGAAACAAATTGTGCCGCGCCTCGGCGGTGACCGGTTGGGCGGGCAGATGCACCGGAAAATCCAGCCGGCAACGAATGCCGGAATCACCGAGCGTCTCGTGAATCAGCTTGCCGAGATAAGTGGCCAGGCTGTCCAACGTGTCGTGTTGCGGGTCCACGGCCCAGACAATTTCATCCATCGCGCGCGTCAACTGCCGCGCCGTGGTGCAAATCTGATCCAGATTCTTCGTCGTTTGAGGTTTATTGTCCATGCTACGCTGCGTGGTCTGGCTCAGCAAATTGATGCGCGTCAGTTGCGCGCCCAAATCGTCGTGGATGTCGCGCGCAATGCGCGTGCGTTCGCGCTCGATGTCGCGCTGGCGTTCGGCGCGCTCCAGTCGCCGGCGCATCCGCCGCCGCGTGTCAAACCAGACCACCCCGCCGGCTCCGAGCGCCGTCGCCACCCCACCGAAAACACGGAACCACATGGTCTGCCAGAAATACGGCAGCACTTCAAATTTCAGACTCGCGCCCGTTTTGTTCCACACGCCGTCGTTGTTGCACGCGATCACTTGGAACGAATATTTTCCGGGCGGAATATAATTGTAGATGGCCACCCGCTTGGTGCCGACGTCCGCCCATTCGGTCTCAAAATTGTTCAGCCGGCATTTGAACCGCACTTTTTCCGGCGCGACAAAGCTCAGGCTGGTGTATTCAAATTCAATGCGGTGCCGGCCCGGCGGAACTTTCAGCGACCCGGCGTCATAGCCGCCCGCGAATTTTTTGTCATCCATGCGCATTGCTTCGATCCGAACTGGTGGTGGCAGCGGGTTGATTTTTGCGCCCTCGGGGTCCACCACGACGAGTCCCTTGGCCGTGGGAAACAAGAGCCTGCCATCCGCCGTTTTGCCACCCGCAGACTGGGAGCCTTCCGAACATTCAAGAGTCGGCAAGCCGTCGTTGATGCCGTAGGTCAGAAATGGCACCTCGGCCAACTTCCCGTCGGCGCAGCGGTTCAAATCCTGTTCGCTCGCGCGCAAAATACCGCCATAGGAACTCATCCAAAAATACCCACGTCCATCCGATTCAATGTGGCCAATAACGCTATTGGGCAAACCCTGCTCCTGATCGATGACGGAAAATTGCCCGTCCTTGAGCCGGTTCAGGCCGCCGCCGAACGTGCCAATCCACAGCGTGCCGTCGTCCGCAAAATGCAGGCACTCGATAAAGTCGGACGAAAGCCCGTCAGATATTTTGAACCGTCGAAAATTTCCGTTTTGCAAATGCACCAAGCCGCCGCCCGCCGTGCCGAACCACAGTGCCCCCGACTTGTCCTGCGCGATGGCGCGCACGTCGCCGAACGGCTTGCCGTCTATTTCTTTGAACCGCTTGAGCTGTCCGTTTTGATAACGCTGCGCGCCCGCCGGCGTGCCGATCCAAAGTTCGTCGCCCACAAATAAAAGCGCCGGCATCGGCACCAGAAAATTTTCCAGCCCCGGCGCATTATCAAACGCATCGTTCTTCTGCTTGAACAATCCGCCGCCCCATGTGCCGGCCAAAATTTTCCCCGCGTCGTCCGCAGCCAGCGACCAAACGAAGGGATTGCGGATGCCTTGATCCGAGAAGGAATTCGTCCGACCAAAACTCGTCCAACTACCGTTTTGCAAGCGATACAGTCCCGCGCCTTCCGTGCCTGCCCACAGCGTGCCGTCCGGCATCGGCAGAACGGAGAGCACGGCACAGCCGTTCCATTTGTCCGGCGGCGAGATCGTTTCAAGGTTATTGGGGCGAATGACCACGAGTCCCGCGCCGGTGCCGCACCACAGATTTTTTTCCCGATCTTCCCACAACGAAATCACCCAGTCAGACGGCAATCCGTTGGTGCGGCTAAAGTGCACTGCAGGCGTGTTTGTGGAATCAGGAAAAACCATCCACAGGCCGTTGACCGAGGTGCCGCCCATCAGCACGCCGGAGGAAGTTTCCAGGAAATTCGCGACGGGGGAATATCCCCACGGCGCGGCGTCCAAATCGGCGACCCGTTGGCCGGCGACCGATTGGCCGGCGACCCATTGGCCGTTTTTCCATTTGCGGATGTTGCCAGAACTGGTTACCCAAAGCCCGCCATCGCGACTCGCGGCAATTCCTTGGATAAATGTCAGATATGTTTTGGAACCGGGCTCCGATAATTCAACGGGCAGCAACTGGCCTTGCTTGAGAAGCGATACCCGTCCCTCCCGATTGACCCAAACCGTGCCGTCCCGCCCGCGCGTCAGGGAGACGACATTGGTCACCGTGCCCGAGGGCGGCGACAACACTTTGCCATCCCGCGCGCGGGCCAGCTCACCCGCCCCGTTCATCAGCCAAACATCGCCGGCATCGTCGGCGGTGATGGCGTAAATTTTTCCGTCACCCCAGTTGCCGCGCAGCGGCACGGAAGAAAAGTGTCCGTCCTTGTATTGCGAAACGTCGCCACTTTCCGTGCCAATCCAGATTGTTCCGTCAGTCGCTTCAAACAGACTCGTGATCCGGCGGCTGTGCAGTTCCCGCGTATTTTTTTCATCGAAAACCGTGAAGCGAACGCCATCGAACCGCGCCAGTCCATTGTAGGTGCCAACCCACAAATAGCCATCGCGCGTCTGCACCACGGCCGTGACCTTGTTTTGCGGCAGCCCTTGCTCCACCTGCCAGATGCGCGTGAAATAGTTCGGCGCGGCCGCCACGGGGAAACAGAAGGAGGCAATTGCCGCGAAGACCAGCGCAAACCGGCAAAGATTGAACATTTCAGCGGGGCGAAGGAACATTGGCGTATTTTATCCACTGCGCACCGGAAGTCGCAAGGCAATTCGGACTTTCGCTGTTCATAGGTTCATGGGCTTATGGCTTTTCCCGGCGAGACAGAATGTTCGCCAGTCAAAATTCCAACCTAAATAAGTCTTCACCATGGCAAAAAGACCGAAAATACAGAGGGTTCGCGTAGGTAGTTTGCGGGACATGACATTTATCCGATGTCCGCCTATTATGAATAGAACTCAATTCATATGTTTCGCCTAGCAGGCTCGTATCCGGCGTGGCGGTATCTGGATTGAGATAAAATAAAACAACCAACAGAAAGATCCATATGAAGATACAACATCTAAAGCTCTCCTGGGCGCAAGCCTGCTGGAGATCACTGATCGGAAAACGAAAAAACATCAACAAGTTGAAGTGCTCCATTGCCGCCATCGCATGTCTGGCCTTGCCCTCGGTCGGGTCCGCGACTCAAGTCATGCCGTGCCCCGGTTTCAACCTGGGCAACACCCTCGAATCCACTTGGGGGTATACAGCGCCGACCAAGGCGCTGATCGACAGCATACACAATGCCGGGTTCAAGACCCTGCGCGTGCCGTGTGCCTGGGATTTCAATTCCACCGGCGGCACGATCAATTCCGCGTACATGACCCAGGTCGCCAATGTGGTCAACTGGGCCATCGCCGATGGCATGTACGTCATCATCAACGACCACTGGGACAACGGCTGGTTCGAACGCGACTCCTTCAACACCTACAGCAGCACCCTCAACACCAAATTGATAAACATCTGGACCCAGGTCGCGAACCAGTTCAAAAATACCGACGTCAACAAATTGGCCTTCTCCTGCTCCAACGAACCCGGCGCCGCGAACCAGACGCAGGTCAATGTATTGTACCAATACTACCAGAATTGGATCAACGCGATGCGCGCCAACGGCGGCAACAATGCCAGCCGCTGGCTGCTTATCAATGCGCCGTGCGTCTGGAATTGGGACATCGTTCTTAGCTATGGAACCACCATGCCTAACGATTCGGCACATAAATTGATGCTCGAAACACATACCTACGACCCAGGCGAGTTCACCGTTAACACTACCGATTCACCGATTCCAATGACCTACTTCTGGGGAAGTGCTTATCATGTGACTGGCAGTATGGCGAGTCGCAACGCGAATACAGCGACGGAAGAAAGCTACATAAAGTCGCAACTGACCAAGTTGCAGAACGCTTTCATAAACAAGGGTTTTCCCGTTTTGATCGGCGAATGGGCTGGGCAGCCGAAGCCGGCAGAGTCTGACCTAACCGGGCAATATATTAACCAGAATGTCGCGTCGGTCTCGTACTATAACAAGTTCATGGAGAATACCATGAATAGCTACGGGTTTAGTGCGACCTTCTTTACGGGCCAGGGCGACATGTTCGACACGGTGACCGGTAATATCAATAACCAGACCAAGCTTAATGGCGTACTTGGAGTATCCTGCTTAGCCCCGGTTGCGGGCCTGAATGGTGGTGGTGGTGGTGGTGGTACCGTCGCCAACGGCACCTATAAGATCATCGCCCGGCACAGCGGCAAGGCCTTGGATGCGAACAACAATGGAACCGCCAACGGAACCCAGATTATTCAATGGACTTACGGTGGCGGCAGCAAC
>JBEKRA010000050.1:0-9644 GCA_049519195.1 Verrucomicrobiota bacterium | reverse complement strand
ATGCGCGACGGCCTGCGCCGCGACAAGGCCAAGACGCACATCCTGCCCATCACCCAGCTCGGCCTCATGGAAATGACCCGCCAGCGCCACACCGAAAGCTTCCGCGCGGCGGTCTATGACGACTGCCCGTATTGCAAGGGGCGCGGCAAGGTGAAAAGCGCGCTCACCATGAGCGTGGAAATCCAGCGCAAGCTCCAGGAAATCCTGAAGAAACGCACGCGCGACGAGACGGATTTCCAACTCCGCATCGTCGTCAACCCCACCGTGCTGGACCGGCTCCGCACCGAGGACGAGAAGCACCTCATCGAGATGGAGAAACGCTACTTCGGCAAATTGTCATTCCGCGCCGACTCCGGCATGCACGCCGAACAGTTCAAGATTGTGAACGTCGAGAACAACGAGGAACTGGCCAGCGTCGGCTCCTGAAAACCGGTGGGGCGAGTCTCCGTCGAGCCCAAACTAAAATCAAAACGCCCCGCGGGAAACTGCGGGGCGTTTTATTTTGACGCAAAAGAACCCGGAGATCGCGGAATCCGCTTTTCCTTTCGTGTTCTTTGCATTCTATCGCGGCTGCAGTTTTATTTAATCCGCTCTAAAATCGCGACCGCAAAGGAGTAGTCCTTAATTGGCTAAAGCCGCCGTGGGAACGCCCGGCTCCAGCGGCAGGGAAACGCGGACGATGCCGTGCTGGCCGGTCTGTGGCGGGATGATTTCCAGCTTGCCGCGATGCGTCTCGATTATTTTCTGGCTGACGGTCAGGCCCAAGCCGAGACCGACGTTGCGCGTGGTGAAAAATGGCGACGGCACCTTCCCGGCGGCCTCGGCGGTGAACCCGGCGCCGTTGTCCTGCACTTCAATCTGCACGTCCTGCCCGCCTTCGCTGTTGGTCCCGGTCTGCAGGCGCACGCCAATGGTCGGCTTCTTGGGATTGGCCTGAAGCGCGTTGAGCATGATTTCGGCCAGCGCGTGCTTGAGCGCGGCGCGGTCGCCGGCGATGACGATGGGTTTGCCGCCGTTCTCGCATTTCAACTGCGCGGCTTCGGCGGGCTGGTGTTTGCGCGCCTCTTGATAGGCGTCCTCGACCAGCTTTTCGACGGTGAACACCTCCCGATCCATGTGCCCTTCATGCGCGAGGAACCGCATCTGGCTGACCAGGCGCGTGACGCGCTTGACGCCGTCGGCCATCGTGTGGTCGAGCGATTCGCGGAATTCCTTGTCATGGAATTTTTCACCCAGCAACTGCTGGTGCGTGGAGAGCGGCACCATGGCGTTGCCGACTTCGTGCGCGAGGCGGTCGGCCATGGCCTTGATGAGGCGCAGGTTGGCGGCCTCGACCTCCAAACGCTGCAACTGCTCGGTCTGCGTGAGGTCGTCGGCGGTGAGCAGCGCCGAAACCGGCACGGCGGAGTCGCCCCGTTGAAACGGCACGACGCTGATGCTGTAAATGGTGCCCGGCGAATTTTCCGGTTCGTAGCGGAATGGCGCGATGGCCGCGCCGGTTTTCAACACCTGGTAGATTTTGGCACCGAGCGCCTGCGGCAGGTCGCTGAATTCCAGTTCGCCGGTGCGCTGGTTTTTCCGGCCAAAATGGCGGCGCGCGGCCTTGTTCGCGTGCAGCACCTTCAGGTCGCTTCCGACAACGATGCACGCGCTGCTCAATTCGCGCAGCACGTCGGCCATCATCGCGTTATTGGCGGCGAGCTGGTCGTGCAGCCAGATGTTGTGGAGCGCGAGGCCCACCTGCTCGAGCAGGTGAAAAATAAGTTCCAGCTCGACGTTGACGAGCGGTTCGCCGGTGATCCGGCCGTCAAACACCGCCACCCCGACGATGCCTTCCCGGCCGGGAATCGGCACCGCGACCTGGGTGCCGAGCAGTTCAAATTCCTTTTGCGTTTCGGCATCCATCCGGGCCTCGTCGCTGTGGCGGCGGAGAATCCGGCCGAGTTTGGCGACCTGGGCGCCGATGCCGGCGTCCAGCGAAAGTTCAAAATGTTCGAGCAGCCCGGGGGAAATGCCGATGGCGGACACCGTGCGCAGGCGGCGGCTGTTCTCCGGCGAAGGCATCCTGCCCGGCGGCGTGCCGTGCCGGTTGAGAAAAATGGCGGCGCGGTTAACGCTCAACGTTTCGCGCAGAAACTGCAGGAATTGTTTCAACATCGCCCCGGCGTCCAGCGAATGTGTCAGAATGGACGAGAAATCGCGCAGCAGGTCGAGCGTTTGCGCCGCGTTGACGAAACGGCCGGCGGCTGGCGGTTCGGGCGGGCGGGAAAATGATGAAACCGGCGCGGGCGGCGGCGCGGGCGCGGGCGGCGCGGGGGGCTGGGCGGCCGGCACGGACCACAATTGTTCCAGCAGCGAATTCAAAAGCCGGGCGCGAACGGGTTTTGACAGCACATGGGTGGCGCCGTGCAGGAAGGCTTCATCCTCCCACTCGGACCGGTTTTCGGCGGAATACGCCAGGATGGGAGTTTTGGTGTCAAGACGCCGGAAACGTTCGATGACCCGGATGCCGTCGGCGTCCATCAAATCCAAATCAAGAACACAGGCGGTGGCCAGCACGTGGACGAGCAGCGGTTCGGCTTCATCCACTCCTAGGCAGTGGACAACGCGATATTGCTCCGGATCCAGACTGGCGCGGATGGTTTCCGTGAAATCCGGATGGGCGGACAGAACCAAAATGGTTTTCATCAGTTCCTCAACTGGCCAAACTCTGCACGAGACCCAACGCTGCTGAAATCATTCCATAATTTATGCCCGCAGGTCAATGGAAACTTGAAACGGCAACGCCGGCATTTTCGTGTCAGGCTCCGCAAAATCCATCAACCGCCGGAAATGAACTTCTGCCAAAGTTCCCCGTTCAAAAGCGCCTTTTGCAAAAAATCGGTTTCGTCGGGCTGCGCCGCAGCCCGTTCGGGTTGCAGCGGCAGCCGGAGGGTGAAGGTCGTGCCGCCGCCCGGCTGGCTCTGGGCGTCAATCTTCCCGCCGTGATGATGGACGATGAAATAGCAGGCCATCAGATTGATGCCGTATTCGGACGGCACGCTGTCGCGCACCACGAACGGGTCGAAAACGACGCGCAGGGCGTCCAGCGGCAGGCCCGGCCCGTTGTCGGTGATTTGCATGACGATTTCCGGTTTCGCGCCGCCTTCCAGTTCCGCCGCGAACGACACCCGGCTGCCAGCGGGCAGCGTGGCCAGTTCTTCCTTCAACAACAGCTCAAACAGCCGGCGGAATTTGGGCTTGTCCACCTTCAGCGCCGGCAGCGAATCCGGAATCCGGTTTTCAATTTCAATCCGGCGCGCAACGAACTGGTCGCGGAGCGTCGCCAGCGCGTCGTCCACGGTCTGGCGCGGGGACACCTCGTCGGCGAACGGCGCGGAGGGATTTTCCGACGCCGTCCAGAGGTCCTTGAGCAGGCTGCTGATTTTTTCAATCTGCGACTGGACGTTCTGGTGGTAGTCCTTCCAGAATTCGGGGTTGCGCAGGTCGTTCGCGCCCGACCGTTCCTCGTCCATTTTTTTCGGCGCGAGGTCGAGGAACGTTTTCACCGCGACGAGGGAGTTGCGGATTTGATGGCTCAAACCGGCGGCAAGCAGGCCGAGGCTCACGATGCGGTCGGCGATCATCATGTTGCGCAGCAGAGACATTTTTTCGAGGAGAAGCTGGTCGCGCTCGGCCTGCACCATGAAAAATTCCAAGGCCCGCCGGAGGGTAAGTTCAAGCTGCGGCGGGTCCCACGGCTTGCTGATATATTTGTAAATCGCGCCGCTGTTGACGGCGGCAATCGCGGCGTCGAAATCCGAATAGGCCGTGACGAGGATGCGCAGGATGCGCGGGCGCAACTGGCGGGCGCGTTCGAGCAGCCAGACGCCCTTTTCGCCGGGCATCCGCTGGTCGGTCATCAGCAGCCCGATATCGTCGGCGTGCTCTTGCAGCAGCTTGAAACCGTCCTGCGCGTTTGAGGCGGTGAGCACGCGAAAATCGCTTCGGAAGGCGCGCGCGAAATACTTCAGCGATTTTTCCTCGTCGTCCACGTAGAGGATGGAGAATTTTTTGTAGTTGTAGAGATTTTCCATGTTTGGCGTTCAGTTGGCTGCCTGGTTTGTTTTGACGGGGAATGCGAGCGTGAATTCGCAGAATTTTCCCGGCTCCGTCTTCACCGTTATTTTGCCGCCGTATTCCTGCATGATGCTGTAACAAATGCTCAAGCCCAGGCCCATGCCTTCGCCCACGTCCTTCGTGGTGAAGAACGGGTCGAAAATCTTGTCCAGATGCTTCGAGTCAATGCCCGTGCCGTTGTCGCGGATGCACAGGATGCTCCGCCCGTCCTCGACGCGCCCTTCAATCCGGATGGCTGGTTTTTCGCCGGGGGCGAAGGATTTCACTTTCAGCGCGTCGAGTGAATTTTGCAGCAGGTTCACGATCACCTGGATCAGCCGGTTTTTATTCGCAAAAATGGTCTGGCCTTCCGCGAATTTCTGTTCGATTTGCACCGTGTCCCGCCACTCGTTGCTCAAGAACCGCAGCGCCGGCGTGATGACCTCGGCCACTGGCACCGGGTCAAGCTGCTCGGTTCCGGGATGCGTGAACATCCGCAAATCGGAAACGATGGCCTGCACGCGCTTGAGGCCGTCCTCGACATCGGTGAGGACCTCGGTGTAATCCGCCTGCTGCTCGGGCGCGAGGTGGCCGCCCTTTTCGCGCAGGGTGAACAGGGCGGTCGTGGCGAAGTTCAGCGGATTGTTGATCTCATGGATGATGCCCGCGCTCATGCGGCCCAGCGACGCGAGCTTTTCGGACTGCACCAGTTGCATCTCATTTTCCTTGAGCTGCTGGAGGCTGGCTTCGAGCGCCTTGCGGCTCTTGTCCAGTTCGCAGCGGGAAACAAATTCCCGGATCCGCACGCCGCTGTGATAATATGTGCCGGCGATGATGGCGATGCTGGATGAGGTCAGGAAAAACAAACCGTCGGCGAACAAATGCCCGTCAAATTCATGCGCGGAAAACAAACAGGCGGCCACATAAAGCGCCAGGACCAGCAGAACCGAAACGATGCTCTGCCAGAGCGGCCAGTCCAGCACCACGGCGAGCACCATCAGCACCAGCGTCAGCCCCGCGTAATATGGCGACGCGGCTCCTTCGGTCGCATAAACCATCCACGCAATGGTCGCCGAGGGAAGGAACAGCAGGACGAGGCCCTGGAAATGGTAAAATTTCTGTCCGAAGTCTGTCTTCAAAACGAGATAGAGGCCCGCCATCAAAGCCGAGCAGGTCAACCGCAAAAGGAAAAAATCAAACGCATGAAGTTTGTAAACATATAGATCCAAAAGACCGAAGAGCGGCACCATCACGATGCCAAGCCAGCACCCCCATTTTGTTTTGCGGATGGTGATTTCCCGGTCATACTCCCGATAGGCGGCGCGAAATTCCTGGGGGATGGATTGCATGTCAGTCCGGTTTGCGGATGTGCAGGAACAGATTTACCGAGGCCGGCTCCGCTATCACGCGCGCCTCCTCCCGGCAGTGTGCTGGAACGAGCGACATAATTTCGCGGCTGTCGCGGTAAATCAGATGCCAGTCCAGGATGAATTCGATGAAATAACGGAACGGCTTCGTGTCTGTCATGTTCGCTACCAGCATCAGCCCGCCGGGCGACAGCGAGTCGTGCCAAAGCTCCATCAGCGCGCGGCAGGTGTCCGCCGCGAGATAATCGAAAAGCCCCGCGCAATAAATCAGGTCGAATTTTTCCGCGCCGCCGTTTTGGCGCTGCGTGCGTTTCAAAAGTTCAAACACCGAAATCCGCTCCGTCCGGATCGGGGTGCGCCGGGAAAACTGGCGTTTGGCCTCGACCAGTTTCCGGCCGGCATGAAGCAAGGCCTCCTCGTTGAAATCCATCAGCATGAAATCCGCCCGGGCGCTCAACTGCGTTGCCTTCAAAAAATCCTGCACCTCCCGCGCCGGGCCGCAGCCGACGTTCAGGATGCGCGCGATTCTTCCGCCGCGGGCGGCGCGGGCGGTTTCGCTGATGATGTTTTCGCCGAGGTGGGCGATGCGGTTGCGGACGGCCCTTGCCGGCCACTGGCTGACCAGCAGCAGATGAATCAATTTCTCGAACAGCGACCTGCCCTCCGGCTGGTTCCGGTAAATCATGTTCATCATTTCGTAATCGCCGGCATGGCCGATGGGCTTGTGATAAGTGCGGTGGCCGAAGGGCGAGCACAGAAACAATTTATGCCAGTGCCGCCGGGCAAAGTCCCGGTGCGCGCCGCGCGCCTCCGGCGGCAGCGCGTGAATGATTTCTTCAAACCGCGCGTGCCGGCTGTTGAAGGCGGCGATGATCCGGGGCGCGATGGCGTCCAGGATGGCGCGCTCCCGATCCTGCCTGTCGTCCGGCGTCCCCATGCCGAATTCCAACTGCTCAAGCCAGTGCCGAATGCCGGTGAGGTAGGACTCGACATCGGTGACGAGCGCCTTGAACTCGTCTGAAATGCGGTGGTTTTTCTGCCACGTTTGAAGAAAAGAATCGTAGGTCTTCTCAAGATTGGAATGGGATTCCGCGGGCGGCAGAAAAAACGCCGTGTCCGAACCGAGGTCATCCAGCTTGGCCTCGCAAATGAGCGACCCGCCGGTGTGAACGACGCTGCTCACCACGGCGCGCCCGAAATAGATGACGCGATTGCCGCTTGTGATTTTGAAATTGGCCAGCACCTCCGAAGCCCGCAAGGCCGCCGCTGGATTTTCAGCCTCGAAAGTCAGCCCCTGGCGCGTCAGCCGCGCGAGCCGCGCGCGCAATTCCATGCCGTCCGCCGTCTGGAAAACGACTTCGTTTTCCGCGGCGGTTTGAGATGGCGGGGCGGCCTGCGCCCGGACTGCCTTCTTCTCGGGCTGGCGAACCGGGCCGCGCGAGCCGTTGCCGCTGGTTTTTATTGCGAGGCTCATCTCGCGGCAGAATGGAACATTTTCAGCGCCGAAACAACGGCGATTATTTCGCGATCAAGTCATGCTTCCGCAGCATGGGCATCAGCATGGCGTTGAATTCGGCGGGTTTCTCCAGCATCGGAAAGTGTCCCACGCCCTCCATCACGACGTAATCCGATTGCGGCGAGAGCGAGCGGACGTAGCTTTCGTAAGCGCCATTCCACCACGGGCTGCGGACATTGATGACGAGGACGGGCGCGTCCACTTTCCGCAAAATCCAGTCGGGCTGGTCCGGTGACGCCATGGCCAGCATTCCACCCAGCATGACGTGCTGCGGCGTGGCGAGCATCTCGGACGTCACGCGGTCGCGCAGCGCCTCGGTGCCGGAAACTGGAAAAAGGGTGCTGATGAATTGCCTGGCATGATTGACATATTTCGGCGTGCCGAACGGAACCACCAGCGCCGCGGCTTGTTTGGGCGTGCTGGGCGGGCGGCACAACAACCCGTCCACCGACACCAGCGCGGCGAACTTTTCCGGCGCGTGATGGTGAACGCGGCAGAGAACCGCCGCGCCCATGCTGTGGCCGATGAACGCGGCCTTGTCCACTTTGGCGTCGCGCAGCGCCGCGAGCACGGCCCCGGCGAAAAAATCCATCGTGTAGTCCGTCTGCGGCTTGTCGCTGCGGCCGTGGCCGGGCAGGTCAATCAAAACGAGCCGCGCCCGGTCCGCCAGAACCGGAACCTGTTCGCGCCAGAAACCGAGATTGCCCGCCCAGCAGTGGACAAAAACAATGGTGCGACTTCCCTTGCCGGCGGTGACGTAATGAACCCTGTTCGCGCCGGCGGAAACAAAATGAGATCGGGCGTCAGTCACGCTTGCGAAAGGAACATTGTTGGTCATGTCGCGGGCTTTTCCTGTTTAACAACCAGCCGCCTTATGCTACGCCGCCGGAGACGCGCCCGCAAACAGTTAATTGGAAAACATTCCTGTTCGGGTGTGAGATAAAATTCTTAATTCATGCCGCCAGCGGCAGGGCATCGTTGCGAGCCATCTGTTCGCCTAAATTTCAAAACCATTTTGCACACTCGCGCAAATCGTTCAATCGAAGCAGTGGTCAGCGAAATTGATTACACAACCACCGACGATTTTTCCATTCCGCCGGGAATTTCCTTTCGCGACACCACGACTTGGTCCACGAGGCCGTATTTTTTTGCCTCGTCGGACGACATGAAATTGTCGCGGTCGGTGTCCTTGCCGATGTCATCGAAGGTTTTGCCGGTGTGCTTGGCGAGAATTTCGTTGAGCCGGTCCTTGAGCCGCAGGATTTCCTTCGCCTGGATGCTGATGTCCGACGCCTGGCCCTGCACGCCGCCCCACGGCTGATGGATCATGATGCGCGCGTTCGGCAGCGCGTAACGTTTGCCCTTGGTGCCCGCCGCCAGCAACACCGCCGCCATGCTCGCCGCCTGCCCGACGCAATAGGTGTTCACGTCGCAGGTGAGATATTGCATCGTGTCGTAAATCGCCAGGCCGGACGTGACGCTGCCGCCGGGCGAATTGATGTAAAGATGAATGTCCTTCTTCGCGTCTGACATTTGCAGGAACAAAAGCTGGGCGATGATGATGTTGGAAACGTTGTCGTCAATCGGCGTGCCGATGAAAATGATGCGGTCCACGAGCAGGCGGGAATAAATGTCCCACGTCCGCTCGCCGCGTCCGGTCTGCTCGACCACGATTGGAACCAGGAAATTCTTGGTGTCGTTCATGTGAACATAACTACTCCATTTGCGTGCAAAGTAAAGGCGGGAAGTTTCAAGCCGCAACGCGGCGATTGACAATAGCCCGCAGTTTCAACTGCGGGTGCGCGGAATAAAAACCGAATCCGTCCCGCCGGGACGGCTGAAATTCATTTCCACAAATACCGTTCGTCGTATTCGATGCGATGCCGTTTCAACAACGCCAGAAATTCCTCCTGAAATGTCATTTTGCGGTGATGTTCCTCCTGCCCGCGAATATATTCGATGGTTTTCTCCAATTGCGAAACGCTCACGCTGAACGCACCGTATTCCTCCTGCCACGCAAACAACCGGTGTTCTGGAAATGTTTCATGAATCCATTTGGACGAACCGCCTTTGATCAACTGCATTGCCTTGGAAACGTAGATTGTTGCGGGCAATGAGAGCAAAATATGAACGTGATCTTCCACGCCGCCAATTTCGAGGGCTTTCATTTTGTTCTGCCGCGCAATGCCGCCGAGGAACGGCCAGAGGCGTTCGCGCAGATCCGGCGTGATGAACCGTCGCCGTTCTTTGGTGCTGAAAACACAATGGAAATATGCGCTGACGTAAGACATAAATTCGTTCAATTCAGCCGCCCCTTCGGGGCTTGTCCGATTTCCAACATTGAACCGCAGTTAAAACTGCGGGCTATTTTCATCTGTGCCTGTGGCACGCCAATTTGCGCGGCGATTTTACACGCCAATCTGCTTCTGAATCGCGCCGCAGATTTGTTTTGACCACTTTTCCAAAACCTTCGCGTCGCGGCCTTCGAGCAGCAATCGCGCCTTCGGTTCGGTGCCGGAATAGCGCAGCAGCACGCGGCCGCCGGCGGATTTCAATTCCTTTTCCGCATCGGCCACCAGCTTCGTCACGCCGTCCAGTTGCTCGAACGGCTTTTTCTCGCGCACTTTCACGTTCGTCACGAGCTGCGGGAAGCGCGTCCAGCA
>JBEKRA010000049.1:0-9651 GCA_049519195.1 Verrucomicrobiota bacterium | reverse complement strand
GTATCTGGCCGACGAGCAGGCGTTGATGCGGTCAGGACAGCCGGTGACCAAGGAGGAACGCACCCAGCACAAGACATTGGGGATGCGCTGGTCGCTGACCACCAAGGTTCCGTTGAAGGACGAGGCCGGCAACGTGGCTGGATTGGTGGGCATTGCGCGGGACATCACGGAATTGAAGATGGCGCAGGAGACCTTGCGCGCCAGCGAGGAAAAGCTGCGGCAATTCACGATGCAACTGGAACGCAGCAACCGCGAGTTGCAGGATTTTGCCTACGTGGCCTCGCACGATTTGCAGGAGCCGTTGCGCAAAATCGTGGTCTTCAGCGAACGGCTCATGGAGAAGGCCGGCGAAACCATGGCGCCTGAATCGCGCGATTATATGGAGCGGATGCAGAAGGCGGGCGCGCGCATGCAAACCCTGATCAACGAACTGCTGACCTTTTCGCGCGTCACGACCAAGGCCAAGCCATTCGAACAGGTGGACCTGGCGAAAGTGGCCGGCGAAGTAGTGACCGATTTGGAGGGGCGGATTGAGCAGGTCAAGGGGCGCGTGGAAGTGGGACCGCTCCCGGTCATTGACGCGGAGGCGCTGCAAATGCGCCAGTTGCTGCAAAACCTGATCGGCAACGCGCTCAAATTCCATCCCCCGGGCGTGGATCCGGTGGTGAAAGTGGAGGCGCAGGTTTTCTCCGGTCACGCGCCGCAGGCGGAACCGACCGCGCCGGATGAGAAATTGTGCCGCTTGACGGTCAGCGACAACGGTATTGGGTTTGACGAGAAGTATCTGGATCGTATCTTCAACGTGTTCCAGCGGCTGCACACCCGCGGTGAATACGAGGGCACGGGGATGGGCCTGGCCATCACCCGGAAGATCGCCCTGTTTCACGGCGGTGAAATAACGGCGAAGAGCAAACCGGGCGAGGGCGCCACGTTTATCGTGACGTTGCCTGTGGCCCATGCAAAAGAAAACACAACAAACAACGAACAAGCAAAACTATGAAAAGCGAAGGAAAAATGATTACCATCCTGTTGGCGGACGACGATCCGGATGATCAGCAGTTGACCCGCGAGGCGTTTGAGGCAAACCGCCTGGTCAACGAGCTTGTCTGCGTCAACGACGGCGAGGAATTGATGGATTTCCTGCACCGGCGCGGCCGCTACAGCGAATTGAAAGACACGGCATTGCCCGGATTAATCCTGCTCGACCTGAACATGCCGCGCAAGGATGGCCGCGAGGCGCTCAAGGAAATCAAGGCCGATCCGAATTTCCGCCGGATTCCAATCGTTGTTCTCACCACCTCAAAGGCCGAGGAAGACATTCTGCGAAGCTACGATCTGGGAGTGAATTCCTATGTGACCAAGCCCGTGACGTTCAAATCGCTGGTGGACCTGGTCAAAGTCCTCGGCCAGTATTGGTTTGAAGTCGTCCGGCTTCCGCAGGATGATTAGCAATTCATCCATGTCGGATGCCCCGGTCAAAATTCTGTTGGTGGACGACGACTTGGAAGATCGGCAATTGATCTTCGATGCGTTTGAGGCAAACCGCCTGGCCAATGAGATCGTTTGCGTGAGCGACGGCGAGGAATTGATGGATTACCTGCACCGGCGCGGCCGCTACACTGAATTGAAAAAAACGCCGCTGCCCGGATTAATCCTGCTTGACCTGAACATACCGCGCAAAGATGGGCGCGAGACGCTCAAGGAAATCAAGGCAGATCCCGAGTTGCGCCGGATTCCCATCGTTGTCCTCACCGCTTCACGCGCCGAGGAAGACATCCAACAGAGCTATAATCTGGGTGCGAATTCCTATATGGCCAAACCCACGACGTTCAAATCGCTGGTGAACTTGGTCAAAGTTCTCGGCCAGTATTGGTTTGAGGCTGTCCTGCTCCCAAATGATGAACGGTAAATCCGCCATGTCAGATGTCCCGGTCAAAATCTTGTTGGTGGAGGATGATGAAGACGACTTTATCATCACGCGGGATTTGATTTCCCGAATCAGGGATCGCCGGTATCAACTGGACTGGTGTGACAATTATGCCGCCGGGCTGGCCGCCCTCCAGAGGTGCGAGCACGACATCTGCCTTTTGGACTACCGTCTTGGCGAGCGGACCGGGTTGGATATGTTGCGGGAAACACAGTCGCTTAGCGGCCGGCCGCCGGTGATTTTCCTTACGGGCCAGGCCGATCATGAGATTGACCTTGAAGCGACAAAAGCCGGGGCCGCCGATTACCTGGTTAAAGCCGGGTTTGACAGCGACAAGCTGGAACGCGCCATCCGCTACGCCATCGAAGGCCAGCATGCCAGGGAGCGCCTTCGCCGCGACCGCGACCTCATCAGCCGCATCATGGAAACCAGCCCCGTCGGCATCGTCGTGGCCGATCAGATGGGAACAATCACCTTCGCCAACCATCGGGCCGAGGAAGTTCTGGGCCTGGCCTCCGGGGCCGTTGAGAACAGAACCGCCAGTGTTTTGGACTGGTGCGTGACCGACGCGGAAGGCAATCCGGTCAGCGTCCAGTTGCCGCCCTTGAAACAACTTATGGAAACCGGCCAGCCCGTTCAGAATGTCTGCCACGCGCTGGATTTTCCAAACCACCGCCGCAGGCTGCTTTCGACCAACGCCATGCCGCTCTTCAACCCCGCCGGGCAAATTGACAGCCTGGTCGTCACGGTGGAAGACGTCACCGAACGGCTGGCGATGGAGTCGCAATTGCGCCAGTCGCTGAAAATGGAATCGGTCGGCCAGATGGCCTCCGGCGTCGCGCACGACATCAACAACATCTTGACGATCATCCAGGGACACGCCGGGCTGTTGATTAATTCCACGCCGCCGGACACGGACGCGATGAAGTCGTTGAAACAGATCGCCGCCGCGTCGGAACGCGCCGCCGATTTCATCCGGCGCCTGCTCATGTTCAGCCGCAAGCAGGCTGTCCAGACGAAAATTCTCGACCTGAATGCCGCGCTTAAAAATCTGGAAACCATGCTCCCGCGAATACTCGGCGAGCAAGTCGTCCTGGAAACCCGTTACCATCCGGGCCTGCAGCCCATCGCCGCCGACATCGGAATGATCGAACAAATCGTGATTAATCTGGGCGTGAACGCCCGCGACGCCATGCCCAATGGCGGCCGGCTTCTGATTGAAACTTCCGCCGTCGAAATTCCAATCGCGATGACCCGGCAAAATCCCGAGGCGCGCGCCGGCAAATTCGCCTGCCTGACCGTCCAGGACGCCGGCTGCGGCATCGAGCGGAAATATTTGTCGCGCATCTTCGAGCCGTTCTTCACCACCAAGGAAGCCGGCAAGGGAACCGGCCTCGGACTGGCCACCGTTTATGGCATCGTCAAACAACACCAGGGCTGGATCGAAGTCGAAAGCGAAGTGGGCGTGGGCACGACCTTCAAAATTTTTCTGCCCGTGTCCGGCGAAAAGACTGGTGATGTCTCCATCATTTTCCCGCTCCAATCGGAAATCATCCACGGCGGCGGAGAAACCATCCTCGTGGTCGAGGACGAACTAAGCCTTTTGGAAGTCGTGCGCGACGTTCTCCATCGCTATCATTATCACGTTTTGATCGCCACCACCGGCGTCGAGGCCCTGCGGGTTTGGGATGAATACTCGGGCCAGATTGATTTGCTGCTGACTGACATGATCATACCCGGCGGCATATCCGGCGAGGAACTGGCGGCGGAGTTGAAAAAACGCAAGCCCGGACTCAACGTGATTTTCACCACCGGTTACGGCACCGAAGTCACTGGAAAAGAAATCGAACGGGACGGCGCCAATTTTTTGCCCAAACCCTACGAGCCGTATCAGGTCGCCCGGATGATCCGGAAAATCATTGACACCGCCGGCCGCGGCGCCGGTTCGGACCCGACCCCGCCCCCGCCGGAAAGCTGAACCGGCGTTTTTGGAGCCGCCCGGCCGGATTTTTGAGGCCAAAATCACGCGTATCGCCGGCGCAATTTTTCTCCAGCAGTCCGTCCGGTGGTTCAAGATTCGTCGCGCGACAAGTCGTAAATGCCGGATCGCAAATGGAGAAGTGGCACGCCCGTTGGGATTCGAACCCAAGACCCTCTGCTTAGAAGGCAGATGCTCTATCCAACTGAGCTACGGGCGCGACCTGTTGAAACACTACCGGCACGCCGCGTTCCGCGCAAGCGCGCTTGCGAACGGATTGATGGCGGGCAACCAGAGTCAGGTTTTATCCAGGCAATTCCTGACGGCTTGGGCGAGTTTTTGCGCCGCAAACGGTTTGGTGAGAAAGTTGACGCCTTCTTCGAGGGGAAAGTTCTTGCCGGCAACTTCGGCGCTGTAGCCGCTGGTGTAAATCACCTTCAATTTCGGATTTGTCCGCAAAAGCCGTCCAGCCAAATCCATCCCGGTCATGCCGCCGGGCATGACCAAATCGGTCAGCAACAATTTGATTTCATCATGGTGCTGCTTACAGATTTCCAGCGCTTCGACGCCGTTGACTGCTTCGAGCACGCAATAGCCGAGTTGTGACAGGGATATGCGCATGGAAGCGCGGAGGGCCGCTTCATCTTCAACGAGCAGAATCATTTCCGTGCCGCCGCGCACGGCGGTCAACGCGGGTTGCCCGGATTCCTGGCCGGACTTCGCGGCCAGACGCGGAAGATAAATGCGGAAAGTCGTCCCGCGGCCGACTTCGCTGTAGACATTGATCCAGCCTTGATGCTGTTGAACAATGCCGAAAACGGTGGCCAGTCCGAGGCCGGTGCCTTTGCCGACATCCTTGGTGGTGAAGAACGGCTCGAAAATTCGCGACAAGTTTTCCGGCGTGATGCCGCAACCGGTGTCGCTCACGCTCAAACACACGAACGGACCGGGGCGGGCCTGCGGTGATTGCGCGCGGACCGATTCATCAAACTCCACGGCGGAAGTTTCAATGACCAGTTGTCCGCCCTGGGGCATGGCATCGTGCGCGTTCACCGCAAGGTTCATCAGCACTTGATCCATCATGCCCGCGTCGGCATGGATGAAGAGCGGTTCCAGGGAAAATTTGAACTGCACCTGGATGACTTCGCCGATGGTGCGCCGCAGCATCTTGGTCATGTCGTTGATGGATTGGTTCAAATCCAGGTCGCGCGGCTGCATCGTCTGCCTCCGGCTGAACAGCAGCAACTGGCGGGTGAGATTGGCCGCCCGTTCCGCGGCCGTTTCAATCTCCCTTGCGCACTCCAGTTGTTGAGATGAGAGGTCTTCCTCGGCCTTCAGCATGCTTGCCTGCAGTTGGATCACCGCCAGGATGTTGTTGAAGTCATGCGCCACGCCGGCGGCCAACTGGCCGATGGCCTCCATTTTTTGGGCTTGGCGGAATTGCGCCTCCAATGCCCGGCTTTGGGTGATGTCGCGAAAAGTCCAGATTCTTCCGAAATATTTCCCGGCCTTGTCCCGGACGGGCGACGAGTAGCGGTCCAGAATCGTTCCATCAACCAACTTAATTTCATCCCGGCTGACCTCGTCTGGATGGGCATAAAGATAGGCAACCTTGTCCGTAAATTCGCTGGGATTCTTCAACTGGCTGGCGATGAATGATATCTGCGCGGCGTCATCTTTGTTCCCGGCGATCTGCAGGGGAATTTTCCACAACTCGTTCAAGCGCTGGTTCTGGAGAATTTTCCTGCCTTGGCTGTCCACCACCAAAATGCCGTCCGGCGCCGAGTCCACCTGCGCTTCGAGGAAGGCAGTTTTCCAGCGCAATTCTTCCTCCACCCGTTTGCGCTCCGTGATATCGTGCCGGAGTTCGCGGTTGGCCTTGTCCAACTCCTCCATTTTATCCTCCAGCTTGTGAATGAGCACTTCGCTGTATTGCCGGAGGTTCCTCGCATCTTCTTCCTCCGGAGCCGCAACGGGTATGCGTCCGGGCGAGGTCGGCGCCGATGGAGGAGGCGCGGCCATCCCGCCGGCTGCGGCATGGGCGAGGACCTGCTTGATTCGCGCGATAAAGTCGTCCGGCTCCGCCGGCTTGAGAATGAAGGCATTGGCGCCGAGGTTCAGGGCCAGTTGCTCGTCTTTGGGATCGGTGTAGGTGGCGGTATAGACGACAAAGGGAATCTGCTTGAGCCGTGCATCCGCTTTCCACTCGCGCAGCAAAGTGTAGCCATCCATCACCGGCATGAGCAGGTCGGAGATGATGAGTTCCGGCGGGTTTTGCCGGGCCTTTTCGAGGGCCTCCGCGCCGTTGCACGCGCTCTCGACTTCGTATCCGCTGCCCTTCAACAACGTGTTGAGAAGATAGCGGCTTTCTTCCCTGTCATCTACTATCAGGATTCGGGTCATGTTGCTCTCCTTTCATTTTTTTGCGGCAGAAAGCGCTCGATTTCCGTCACGAACGTGTCGGGGTTGATCGGTTTCTCCAGGTAGCCATTGCACCCCGCTGCCAGCGATTTCTCGCGGTCGCCCACCATCGCGTAGGACGTGACTGCGATGATGGGGATGTTTTTGAGACCCGGATTTTTCCGCAGTTCCCCAGCCACAGTGTAACCATCCATCACCGGCAACTGGATGTCGAGCAGTATGAGCGCGGGTTTGACGGTCTTGGCCAGTTCGATGCCGGCGGGGCCATCGGATGCGGACTCCACCGTGTAGCCATGCTTCTCCAGCAGGAAAGTGGCGAGATAGCGGTTCTGCTCGTTGTCTTCGATCAAAAGGACTTTTGGTTTCATGGCTTGTTCTTGTGTTTCAGCGGCAAAACGAACGTGAAAACGCTTCCCTCACCCCAGGCGCTTTTTGCGGAAATTTCCCCGCCCATCAGGTCCGCCAGATGTCGGCAGATGGTCAGCCCCAGGCCCGTGCCATCGTGCTGCCGGGTCAGGCCGGAATCAATTTGCCGGAATGGCTGGAAGATTTTCTCCATGTCTTCCGGTTTGATGCCGATGCCGGTGTCGGTCACGGAAATGCGGAGTGCGGAGCGGGGAGTGCGGAGCATGCCAGGCTCGGTTTCCACCGCGAGTGTGACCGCGCCGCGCTCGGTGAATTTGACGGCATTGTTCAGCAGATTAAGCAGCACTTGCTCGACGCGCAACCGGTCGTTGACGGCCTGTTCCACGTCCTGGGGCAGAACCACCCGCAGTGCCAGTCCTTTCTTGTCCGCCATTGGTTTGACCAGCGCGGCCACCTTCTCCAGCGAGGCCCGCAAGTCGAACGGTTCGGCGTGGATTTCCAACTGGCCGGCTTCGATCTTCGAGATGTCCAGCACGTCGTTGATGAGCGCGAGCAGATGCCGCGCGCTGCCCTGCACCATGCCCATTTGTTT
Organism: Verrucomicrobiota bacterium; assembly: GCA_049519195.1. Classification (GTDB taxonomy): domain Bacteria; phylum Verrucomicrobiota; class Verrucomicrobiia; order Limisphaerales; family UBA11358; genus UBA11358. Next base: position 2,367 of record JBEKRA010000049.1, on the reverse strand, counting down.
GGTCTGTTCGGCGTTCAACGGCCCGGCCAGCCCTTGCAGCATGATGCCGGTGAAGCCGATGATGGAATTCAGCGGTGTGCGCAACTCGTGTGACATGGTCGCCAGAAACGCGGATTTGAGCCGGTCCGCCGACTCGGCGCGGTCCCGGGCCTCGGCCAGCTCGGTGGTGCGCAGGAGGACGCGCTCTTCGAGGCTGGCCTGGGTGGCCCGCAACTCCTCCTCGACCTGCTTGCGCGCCGTAATGTCCGTGCCGATGCTCAAAATTTCGGCCACCTGGCCGCGCTCGTCCCGCACGACCCGGTTGGTCCACGCAATCCAGACGTGTTCGCCGTTGCGGCGCATGTTCTCGTTTATGTTCTGCTCAAATGCCGCCGGGTTCGCGCTGATTTCATCCATTAGCGATGGCAGATTCCGACCGTTGCTTCCGCTGGCCGGAACGATTGTGCCGACCACGTGGCGGCCGCAAATCTCGGCTTCCGTGTAGCCGAAGAAGCGCTGGCCGAACTCGTTCAGGAAGGTGATCCGCCCGTCACGCGACCAGCGCAGGATGATGCTGTTGGCCAGCATCACCAGTTCGCGGTATTTCTGTTCGCTTTCGCGCAGCGCCCGTTCAGCCTCTCTGCGCGCCGTGATGTCGCGGGACACGACCACCACCTGCGACACCCCACCTTGGGCGTCTCGAATCACGCTGCCCTGTGATTCAATGTGCCTGATCCGGCCGTGTTGATCCATCATGCGGTATTCCATGCGCTGGCCGACGCCTGTGCGGACCGTCTCATGGAAGGCCTGTTGCACCCGCGCCCGATCTTCCGGATGGATCTGCTCGAAGGAGGACGATCCGCGCAACTTGTCCGGGTCACCCAAAATCCCTTGATAGGACGGGCTGTTGTAGAGGCGGCGGCCGTCCAGATCCAGCACCGCCACCAAGTCGGCCAGGTTCTCCATGATCAGGCGGAACTGCTCCTCGCTCCGGCGCAGCGCCTCTTCCGCCCGTTTGCGCTCGGTGATGTCGGTCAAGACCGCCACCCGGGCGCTCCGTCCTTGATGCTCCAAGTCGTGCGAAGAGACCAGGTTGGTGATGAATGAGCCGTCGCGTTTGCGGTGATGCCATTCGCCCACGTTGGCGTGTCCGCGCAGATGTGGAATCAGTTCTGCAATTTTCGCTTTTTCTTCCTCGGGATAGAGATCAGTCAGGCGCAACGCCAGAACTTCTTCGAGGCGGTAGCCATAGTGCCGGATGAACGCCTCGTTCACCGCCAGCATTTGCAACGTGCCGCGCTCGTAAATGAGCATCGGCATCGGGTTGTGCTCAAAGAGAAACCGGTGGCGGGTTTCGCTTTCCTGTAAAACCTTCTCCGCCCGCTTGCGCTCGGCCAGTATTCCGGCCAGAAAAAGGGCGCAGATAATGGTCACATCCAAAAATGAATGCAGGGCCAGCAGTGACTCATTGACCGTATCCTTCACAAACGGGCCGCCGCCATGACTGGTGCCGATCGTTGCTAAAATCGCAATGGCTGCGGCGGCGGTAGAAGCGCCGCGCATGCCGAAACGAAATGCCGCCCATAGCAACAGCGGCATGAGACCGTAGGCGAAGGGCACATTCCGAAAGAAGACAAAAAGACAAAGCAGGAGCGTCACTCCCCCCAGCACCGCTGCTTCCATGATGCGCCAAGGGTTCTTGCGGAAAGGGTGCGGATGATGCCACGCCAGAATAAGGGGAGCGGCAACAATGGCCCCGGCCGCATCGCCCGCCCACCAGGTGATCCAGGAGTGGCCAAACCGTTCCCAGGGGATGTAGCCCCCCAGCGACAGGCTGACCACCCCGAACGTGGGGCTGACCATGCAACAGCCGAGCGCGCCGACTGTTACCAGCATCAACACGTTCCATCCGCTTTTCAGGGGGTGTTCATCCTTGCAGAAACGACGCACCAAGAATGCGCCCGCTCCCGCGCCGGCCATGGCGCCGATGCCGATAAAGGACGCGATCAGCAAGTCCGGCAATACTGCATGGATGGGCGACACCGTGCCGTCAAAAAAAGAGATGGCATTGGCCGCAAAAGAGCCGAGCCAGACGCCGGCCAAGGCGTTACGCCCCAGAATCATCGCGGCGGCAAGGGCTATTCCCGCGGCTGGAAAGATTGGGGAGACGTTGCCGGGAGGAATCGTGAACAAAAAACTCACCTTGGCAACCACGGCATACGCGATGGCAACCGCCAGAATGGCGACCGGCGATGAATTAAGAATCCAAGCAACGGAAAACTCCTTGGTTCCTGTGTGATTCATTTTTCAACACCTCCACAAATTGTTGCCACCGGCAGCGTGCTGTCTCCGGCCAAAGGGATGAGGCGTCCGGAGCTCCGCGCGGCG
>JBEKRA010000048.1:0-9704 GCA_049519195.1 Verrucomicrobiota bacterium | reverse complement strand
CCCGGACTCCGAAATGGGAATGGCGGCTGTTTCAAAGCGGGGAATCATTGCCGTGCGGCGCAAAGCGGTGCTCAAGCACACGCAGTCCAAACGCTGGCGCGAAGTTTGGTGCGGCCCGGCCATCGCGAAGCGTCTGGACTGCGTGCGATTTATCGCCGCTCTTTCCCGCCCATTCCTCACCCGATCCGCCGCCAAAACCCCGCATGTTTGCCCGCCAGCTTCGGAGTTCGGGTTAAACCGCCCTTTGCCGGCGTCAACCGGCTCCGGCGAATTGTCCGGTTACAATTCTCGCAGCGCCGACGCGATGGGCAGCCGCGCGGCGCGGATGGCCGGGAACAAGCCGCCAATCAAACCAATCACCGCCGCCCAAACCACGCCGCGCGCGAGCAGTTCCGGCGTGACTTTGAACGCGAACGCAATCTGGCTGAAGCTCTGGAAGTTCATCGTCGAGGTGTGAAAGTTGTTGAAGGCAAAGTAGGCCAGTCCGCCGCCGAGCGCGCCGCCGGCCAGCGCCAGCAACAGCGATTCGAGCATCAGCGACACCACCACCGCGCCGCCGCCGAAACCGAGCGCCCGCAGCATGGCGATTTCGCGCGTCCGCGCCGCGACGGCGCTATACATCGTGTTCAGCGCGCCGAACACCGCGCCGAGAGCCATCAAGACCGCGATGATATAACCGAGCGTCGTGATCAGCAGCGTCATGGTTTGGGATTGCTGGGCGTAATAGTCCGAAAGGCGCGAAACCTGCACGCTCAACTGCGGATTGGACGTGAGTGAATCCTTGAACGGCTGAAACGCGGCGGGCGAGTTCAGCTTGACGGAGACCGACTGGAACGAATCGCCGCGGTTGTAGGCTTCCTGCAACACCTTGGCGTCGGTCCAGATTTCCGATTCCGCCGCGCCGCCGTTCGCGGTGAAGACACCGACGACCGGCCATTCGTAGCGGCCCACTTTCATTTTCGAGCCGACTTCCAATCCGGAAAATTCCTGCGCCGCGCCGCGACCGACGATGACTTCGTCCTTGCCCCATTCAAACATCCGGCCGCGTGTGATCTTCATGTTGTCCCGCACGGCCAGGGCGGACGATTCCACGCCGCGCAATGGCACATTGGCGTCCGTGCCGGTCGCGCGTTTGGGCAGGTCAATGATGACGAACAATTCCGCGGAGGCGAGCGGGCCGCTGGCGTTGCGCGCCACGCCCGGCGCGTCGGCGACGATGCGCGTTTCGTCATGGCTCAAGCCGCTGACCATCTCGCTGTCCGCGCCGCTGCGCAGGACAATCGCGCCATCGGGCGAGCCGGAAACGGCCATGGCCTGCCGGAATCCCGCCGCGATGGAGAGCACGCCGACCAGCACGGCGACGACGCCGGCGATGCCGACAATTGTGGCCGCGACCGAACCAAGACGTTGCGGCAGGCTTAACAACCCGAACTTCGTGATGGAGCCGATTTGCGAAATCCAATTGATGGGGCCGGGCATTTTGAGTTGTGAGTTAAGAGTTGGGAGTTGCGAGCTGGAGAAAACATTCAACATTCAACGCCCAACATTCAACGTCCAAGCGCGTGCGCCGCCGCCGTTGGTTGAGCGTTCGACGTTGAATGTTGAATGTTGAATGTTCACGCTTCACTTTCATTTTCACATTCTCCTCAAGGCATCCGCGACGCGCAGGCGCATGGCCTGGAGCGCGGGAAAAATTCCGGTGACCAGACCCAGCGCGACGGCAAGGCCAAACCCGGTGACCAAATCGCGCGCGGGCAGAAAAAACATCGGCAGCAAACCGGCCAATTGTCCTGCCATGGCCGGTATGACCACGCTGGCCAGCCCCAATCCCACCACCCCGCCGATGACGGTAAGCAGGCACGATTCGGCGAGCACGAGCGAGACGATCTGCCCGTTGGTGAAGCCGATGGCCTTGAGCACGCCCAATTCGCCGGTCCGCTCGCGCACGGCCTGCGCCATGGTGTTGCCGGTCACCAGCAGGATTGTGAAAAAGACCGCGCCGAGGATTGCCGCGACGATGAAGACGATGTTGCCGATCTGGCTGGCCCAGCCCTGGATGAACGCGCCCTCCGGCTCCGTCTTAGTTTCCGCCGACGAATTTTCAAATTCCGTGTCCACCCGCCTGGCCACTTCCGCCGCCTGGGATGGATCCTTGATGCGGATGGTGAACCAGCCGACTTGTCCCTTGCCCCAGCCATGCCGCGCTTCGTCGAAATAGTCATAGCGGAAGAACATCGGCGTGGTGTCGGTGCCTTTGTCTTTCCCGTCGTAAATGCCCACGATGTCAAACGTCCAGGTCCGGTTGCCGTCCGACTGCGACCAGATTGTGGAACGGATCGGGACCTTGTCGCCGATTTTCCAGCCGAACCGTTCCGCCGTCCGCCGCCCGACGATGGCGCCGGTGCGCGTGGCCAGCCAGGCCTTCACCTGTTCCGGCGGCAGGATGTTTTCGGGATGCATCTTGAGAAATTTTTCCGGCTCGACCGGATTTTGCATGAAGAAGTTTTTTGGGTCCTGGTAAACGCCGCCGAACCAGGTCTGGTGCGTGGAGAAATCCACGCCGGGAATCCGGTCAATCCGATCCTCATAACTGATCGGCAGTGGATTGATGAGGGAAACCTTCTCGCGGACGATCAACCGGTCCGCGCCCGCCAAGGCGACGCCGCCGACCAGCGCCTCCTGGATGGCCGCCAGAAACCCAAACAGGACGAATGCCACGACTATCGAGAGCAGCGTGAGCGACGTGCGGAGCTTCTTCCGCTTCAAGTTGCACCAGATGAGGTGGAAAAATTTCATGGGACAAATGTTTTTGGGGAGCACACGCGCCCTCGCGTGTTTTGGCGGACGCCTCGTCCGCCAATCGAAACCGCATCAAAACAACGCCACCATGCAGAAGATTCGCAGCCTTCCTGTCTGGCGCGGGGGCGCGCCAGACGGCACGCGAGGCGCGTGCGCTCCCCACTCCTTATGAGTTCCAGAAATTTCATTTCACTTCACCATTGCCCAATTGTCCCTTGTCCAGATGCAGCGTCCGGGCCGCGCGCGCCGAGGCGTGCGGGTCGTGCGTGACCATGATGATGGTTTTGCCGTGCTCCTTGTTCAACGCCTGGAGCAAATCCAGAATTTCGTCGCCGGACTTCCGATCGAGGTCGCCGGTTGGCTCGTCGCACAACAGCAACGTCGGGTCGGTGACGATGCCGCGAGCGATGCCGACGCGCTGCTGTTCGCCGCCGGAGAGCGTGCGCGGATAATGTTTCGCGCGATGCGACAAACCGACGACCGCCAGCGCGGTTTCCACGTGTTTCTTCCTCTCTGCCTTGGAAAGATGCGTCAGCAGCAGCGGCAGTTCCACATTGCGCTCCGCCGTCAGCACCGGCATCAGGTTGTAAAGCTGGAACACAAATCCGACGTGCCGCGCCCGCCACGCGGCCAGGGCGCGGTCGGATAATTGGTCAATGCGTTCGCCGGCCACCGTGACCGCGCCGTTCGTCGGGCGGTCAAGGCCGCCGATTAAATTCAGGAGCGTGGTCTTGCCGGAACCCGACGGTCCCATCAGCGCGAGGAATTCGCCGGTGGGAACCTGCATGTTCAAATTCGCCAGAACGTGAATTTCTTCCGAGCCGCGATGAAAAACTTTTCCCACGCCTTCCACCCGCACCAGCGCGCCGTTGTTTGATTGGTTTTCGCTCATAATCAGTCGTTGTGAAAGTAGCTGCGCCGGCAATGGCACAGGCGTCTCGCCTGTGTGTTTCCGGCAGCGAAATCAACGGCCATTTTGAAACGCACAGGCGAGACGCCTGTGCCACTGCGTTTGCCAAGATTCATAATTTTTTCTCCTTCACCGCCGCGCCGTCGGTCAAACCAGACGGCGCATTGACAATCACCCTTTCGCCTGCGGCCACGCCTGCGCTCAACACGGAATCGTCATTTTGCGTGTCGGTAACGGTGACTGCGCGCCGCTCGGCATGGCCATTCTGGAAGAGGAACACCACGTCGCGTCCGTCGCGGTTCAGCACCGAATTCTTGGGGACGAGCACCGTGCGGCTTGCCGGTGTTCCGCCGCTGTCGCGAAAGGCCACCTTCACCGACATGTCCGGCAGGATGCGCGGATCAAGCTGGTCAAAGCCGACGCGCACCTTGACGGTGGATTTCTGGCGGTCGGCGGTCGGGATGATGGCGATGACCTTGCAGGGAATTTTCCAGTCGGGATACGCGTCCAGCGTCGCCTCGACCGCCTGGCCCGTCTCGACGCGGTTGATGTAACTTTCATTCACGTCAATTTCAATTTCCAGCGAACCCATGTCCACAATCGTCCCGATGCCGGTGCGCGTGAAACCGCCGCCGGCCGACACTGGCGAAATCATTTCGCCGGGCTGCGCGTCCTTGGTCGTGATGACGCCGTCGAACGGCGCGCGGATGATCATGTCGTCCATCTGTTGCCGCCACGACGCCAACTGGCGGTCCGCGACGATGGCGTCGAGTTTCTGCTGCGTCAAGTGGGCCTGCAACGCCTTCGCGTTCGATTCGGCGAGGTCGAGGTCGGATTGCGACGCGATGTGCTGCTTGGCCAGTTCGGTGGTGCGTTGATAGTCCAAAACCGCGTTCGTCAATTGCGCCTCGGTCTGCGCCAGCGCCGCCTTGGCCGACGCCAACTGCGCCCTGGCAATATCGAGGCTGGTTTTGACATTTGAATTGTCCAAACGCGCCAGCACCTGGCTGTTGGTGACCTTCATGCCTTCCTCGATGAGCACTTCCGTGACCTTGCCGGTGACTTTGGAGGAAACGGTCGCCGCCCGCCGCGCGGTGACGTAACCGGAGGCGTTCAACACGATCCGCTCGCCGCCTTCACTGGCGCCGCCGCGCGCGGCGGCCGTTTGCACCGCGACCGCGCCGGAACGCAAGTGCCACCAAAGCGCCGCGCCAATCAGGGCCAAAACCACGAACCCGGCGACCGCCAACCACAATCGCGGTTGAGACTTCTGCTCTGCACCGCGCTCGATGCGCAAATCATCCAGCGAAGATTTAGGCTGATTCATGAAACTTCCACCCAAAGCAAACCGCTTTTTGCCGTCAGGGTCAAGCCGCGCCCGGTTAAAAAATTCCGCGCGCCCCGGCCATTCCCTTCCGGACAGGGATTGGGCGCAATTCACAGTTGCAGTTCCGGCCATCGGTGTTAATCCTTTTCCATGCGCAAATACGGCCCGTCAAAAGGCGGTCGCGGAGTCACCCGCCGCCAGTTCATCCAGACTTCCGCCGCGCTGGCCGGGGCGGCGCTGCTTTCGCCGTGGGCGCTGGCGGAAACCAAAACGCCGGTCGTCCGCACGGCCACGGACCAGGTGACGCTCGGCAAGACCGGGCTTAAATTGAGCCGGCTTGGTTTCGGCGCCGGCAGCAACAACGGGCACGTGCAGCTCGCGGACGGCAAGGCCGCGTTTGTGGACCTCATTCATTACGCCTACGACCACGGCATCACATTCATTGACACCGCCCAGGCTTACTCGACCTTCAACGTGATTGCCGACGCCATCAAAGGGCTGCCGCGGGAGAAGCTGTTCATCCAATCCAAGGTGGACAACCGGCCGGAGGACGTGCTGGCCGTGATTGACCACCATCGCAAGACGTTCGACACGGATTACGTGGACAGCCTGCTCGTTCATTGCATGACGAGCGGCCAGTGGACGGATGAGTGGAAGCGGGTGATGGATGCGTTTGACCAGGCGAAGGAAAAGAAATGGATCCGCGCCAAGGGCGTCACCTGCCACACCCTGCCCGCGTTGCGCGCCGCCATCGCCTCGGATTGGACCGAGGTGCATCAGGTGCGCGTGAATCCGCAGGGCGCCTTCACCGACCGCGAAAGGGACGGTTGGAGCGTCGGCGGCGACATCGCTCCGGTGCTGGAGCAAATCAAGGCCATGGACGCGAAGGGCCGCGGCATCATCGGCATGAAGATTTTCGGCAACGGCACGTTCACCGACCCGGCCGACCGCGAGAAATCCATCCGCTTCGCGATGGGCCACAAGGAAATTGACGCCGTGGTCATCGGGTTCAAAAACCGGCAGGAGATAGACGAGGCCATCGAGCGCATCAACCGCGCGTTGAAGGAAGTTTGATGGCCGGCGCTTGCCGGCGGAAGGCTGACGCGAGAAGCAGGAATTCAGACGGAGGCGACCGGCAACCCCGTTGGTTTTTTTCCGCAATCGCGACGCGTTGCGCATCCAAACTTCCGGCATGACCACGCCGTGATGACTTCCAGCGGCAAATAATATATTGATTTTTGAGAAATGTGTGATAAGGTTCACTATGAATAAAAGTTCATATAGCTTATGACTCGACGCGGCCGGCCAGCATTAATCCCGGATGGGGATGCCGTTATAACCCTGGCGGCGGGGCCGGTCGCGTTTTGATTCCGCATTGAAAAACCGTAAAAATATGAAAGCCCAGCCGCCCAGCAATGAGGCCGAACGGCTCGCCGCCTTGAAGGCGTATCACATTCTCGATACCGGAATCGAGCAGTCCTACGACGATATCACCGCGCTGGCCGCGCATATTTGCGAGGTTCCCATTGCCTTGATTTCCCTGGTGGATGAAGCCCGGCAGTGGTTCAAATCGAAAATAGGAATAGCAGCGCAACAAACGCCCCGAGAGATCGCGTTTTGCGCATACACGATTCTCCGCAACGAACCATTCATCGTCAGGGACGCACTGAAGGACGCGCGGTTTGTGGATAACCCGCTGGTCACGGGCGAACCTCATGTCCGGTTTTACGCGGGCTTCCCACTGGTCAACTCGGAAAAACTGGCCTTGGGAGCGCTTTGTGTCATTGACCGGCGGCCGCGACAGCTTTCCGCTGAACAGAAGATGGTAATGCAGGCCCTGTCGCGGCAGGTCATGGCGCTGCTGGAGTTAAGGCGGGTTTCAACCCATCTGGCGGATGCGCTCAATCACGTCAAAACGTTGCAGGGGTTGCTGCCCATCTGCGCCTGGTGCAAACGCATCCGCGATGACGAAGGATACTGGAGTCAGGTTGAGGCCTATGTGCACAAAGCCACGGGCGCTGATTTTACCCACGGCATTTGTCCACAGTGCATGGTGAAGACGCGCGCCGAATGGCGGCAACAACGATCAGCATCCAAAGTGGATCGCCCGAAGGCCTGATATTCGCCGCGCATCCGCGACCGGGCGGCATGAACCCGCCGGTCGCGCCTTGCCGGAGAATTCAAGCCGGCGGTGGAAGGGGCCGGTCCTTTGCTTTTTTCAATGTTCGCCAAATTTTTTTCAATTCGTTTTGCAATCCCGATTTTGTGATCATGCCTTGTGTGAGCCAAAACACTCAACCATCCAAACCCGTGGTTCTATCCCGCCTTTTTCGGCTGCTGCTGCTGTGTTGTCTCGCGTTTTATGTGGTCGTTTGCGCAGTCATGGCCATTTTTCAACGCTCATTTATTTATTTTCCTTCCGTTTGCACGTCAGTTCAGGCGGATCAAATGGCCCAACCTGCAAAATTGGAACGTTGGACAAATTCCACCGGCCAGTTCATCGGGTTCAAACGCCTTTCCTCAAAACAACCAGCGGACGGGACTGTTTTGGTTGCGTATGGAAATGGCAGCACGGCAATCGGCTCATCACATTACGCGGATGACATCCAAGGCATTGCGGCGTTCGACGTTTTCATTTTGGAATATCCCGGTTACGAAGATCGTCTCGGGCCGCCAAGCCAGGGGAATTTGTTCAACGCCGCGGACGAGGCGTTTCAAATGCTTTCAACAAACAAACCAATCTATCTCCTCGGCGAGTCGCTTGGCACGGGCGTTGCCGCGTATCTGGCCGGCACTTGTCCTGACAGAATCGCCGGCGTGGTTTTGATTTCGCCATTCAATCGCCTGACCAGCGTCGCGCAAAGCCATTATCCGATTTTGCCGGTCGGGTTGTTAATTGTGGACCGTTTCCCGTCGGAAAAATATCTGCGCAATTATCACGGCAAGGTTGGAATAACCGCCGGCGGCAAAGACACCATTGTGCCGGAGAAATTCAGCCTCCGTCTTTACGATGGCTACGCCGGCCCGAAACGGCTCTGGGAATTTCCACGCGGCGGGCATATTGAGATCATGGAACCGCCGGCGGAATTCTGGAAGGAAGTCGTTGAATTCTGGCAGACCAGCACCCATGCCGGGAGCGTCGGCATCCTGCCGGCAAAATGATGGAACTTGCCGAAACCCGCCGGCAAGATGCCGGCGCTCCCAGCGTTCACGCCAGTTGCAGTTTTGATTCCACGCGCGTCATCTGGTCGTGAACGGCCAGGATGGGCTGGACGCCGGGATGCACCGTGTCATTCCCGATTTTTTTGACGAACCCGCACGTCGCCCAGCCGTCGGCGAAGGATTGATACTGCGCGTCCCATTTCTGGAAATGCTTTTCGGCGCGGGCGTCCAGAAACGGCCAGCGTTCGGGCTTGTGGCGGACACCGCAGCGCCACGGCTTGGGCGTCAGGCGCGCGCGGTAACATTTCTGCGCCTTGCAAAGCTGGCGGTAAAGCGGGTCGGCGCCGAGCGCGTCAAACACGCCGTCGCTCGCGGCGGCTTCGGGATCGAACAGCGCGTGCGTGGCCAGCAGCCGCAGCCCGGCGCGTGTCCGGTAAATCCGCCAGCCCCAGTCGGGATTGTTGCGCGTCCAATTTTCAACCTTGGCCAGCGCGCTGCTTTCGGTGACAACCGGCGCGGCGGGCGGTTTGCCGAAGAGCCGGCTGAACAACCCCGGCGATTTCGGCTCCGGCAAATCCACGTCCACGAACATCACGCGGGCGGTGTTAAGCACGAGGCAGCCGTAGGAATTGCGCGTGATGACGGCGGCGGTTTCGCCGGCGTCGTTCTTGATTTCGCGCAGCACCGGCTCGCGGAACGGGCGGTTGGGATAATAACCGCCGTGTTTGGGCGGAAAATCGCCCGCCGCAAAACGTGCGGCAAGTTGGCATGCGGCCTCGTCGGCGAGCGACTGCGCCTCGGCGACATTTTTGGTTGACCAGCGCCAGCAGGAAAAATCCCCGCTGGCGCCCCTGGCCCAAAACGGTGGAAAGTTCATGCGCTGAAAATGAAACGGAAACGCCGGCGCGGCAAGAAGATTTCAGCTCGCTGTCCTGCAATTTGATTCGGTAAATCCGACCGCAGAAAATAATTGGCAAATGGCCGGGACAGGAATAAGGTCACTGCCTATGGGACCAGCCGGACCATGCTTTGTGACGATGCCTCGGGGCTACTTTTCTTTTAAGCCAAGCTATTCAGCGGAGCAGAAGACGACCATGCTCGGTGCAATCGGCGGCTCGTTCGTCAAGAGCACCGTTTTTGATTCCGCTGGCCAGAAATGGCAGCCGAGGGGAATTCAATCTCGTTACAAAAGGTCGTGGTGGACTGTATTGTTAGCGAACACGGTTTACAATCCGTGGACGATGGTTACGGTGCTCTGGGGAGAGCCGAAGACGTATGCATTGGAAGAGCTGAAGCAGGCATATTTGAAAGCGGTTGATAGAGATGATGACATTCTGACGCAGTTTGTAGAGGCGGCAGAACTCAAGAAAAGAATTTCGGATGCTCAATCTTTCGACCAGTTGGTCGAGGTGTCTAAATGGATGCAGACTGACACCACGTTCGATGAGACAGCCCAGCACTAGCCCGGCACAAAGCTCCTATGGGTTTCGGTTAACCAACGATTTC
>JBEKRA010000047.1:0-9769 GCA_049519195.1 Verrucomicrobiota bacterium | reverse complement strand
TTGTCGGCAAACATCTTCAGGAGGAACTCGCGCGGCGCGGCTTCCCGTTCTTCGCGTTTGGACGCCGCCAGTTTGATTTGACCTGCTGGGGGCAGGCAGAGGCCGTCTTCAAAAATAATCAGGACGCGGATTTGATTTTGCACCTCGCCAGCTTCCAGGCGGCGGGCGAATTTCCCGGCAAACACACGGCGGAACAATTCTTCGTCAACAACCTCATCCACAACCACGCTCTCGAGGCGTGGCGGCAATTCATTCCGCGGGCAAAATTCATCGGCATCGGCGCGTCGTGCGCGTATCCCAGCGCGGCCCAAGCCATGACCGAAGACAAGATTTTTGACGGCCCGATTCACGGCAGCGTTTATGCCTACGGCGCGACCAAGCGCCTGCTCTACACCGGCATCCTCGCCTACAACGACCAGTTCAAGCTCAACGGCAGCTACGTCATTCCCGCCGCCATGTTTGGCGAGAATGATGATTTTGACGAAGCCACCGCGCATGTCCCCGGCGCCCTGGTGGCGCGCTTTGTCCGCGCGGTGAAAACGAACCAGCCGGAGGTCGAAATCTGGGGCGACGGCTCGCAGGTGCGCGACTTCGCCGACGTGAAGGACTTTGTGCGCGGCCTGCTTGACCTCGCGCCCAAACTGGATCGTGACATTGTCAATCTGGTTTCCGGGCGCGGCAAGACCGTCAAGGAACTGGCGTTGACCATCAGCGAAGCCGCCGGTTTTCGAGGCAAAATTTTCTTCAACGCCAATCGTTACACCGGCGCGAAGGACAAGTTCCTGGACGCCGCCAAACTGCGCGAGAAATACAAAATGGAAATCCCCCACGAACTCGCGCCCGGCATCCGCCGCACGGTGGAGTGGTATTCCAAAAACTTCGAAGCCGTCAAAGACCGGCGCAAATTCGCCGACGCATGAGCGCTCCACCGATTCATCCCGGCGAAATCTGCCTCATCATGGCCACGCGCGGCCGGCCGGAAATGCTCGCCGAAGTTTTTGCCGCGCTCAAAACCCACACGGCCCAAAAGGAAAAAGTTTCACTCTGGCTTTATGTGGACGAGGACGATTCCGTCACGCGCCAGGCTATTAAAGACGGACGATTGGGCGACGCCGGCGTTCAACTGCACTGGCACATCGGCGGGCAAACGTCCGGCCTCGGCGAGATGCAGTCCATTTTGTGGCAGGCCTCCGGCCGCACGGCGGAAATTTTCATGGTGCTCGGCGACGATGTTCGTTTCGACACGCCGGGCTGGGACAATGTGCTCCGCGAAACCGCGGCGAAATTCCCCGACGGCATTTTTCTCGCCAGCCCGCACGACCCGATGACGGCGGACACCTGCACTTATCCGGTTTTCGGCTGGCGCTGGCTGGAAACGCTCCAGCAGCTTTTTTGCGGTCATTTTCCATTCTGGTATGACGACCGGTGGGTCCACCAAATCGGCGAGATGGCGGGCCGTTACGCCTGGCTGCCAATTGTCGTGCTGCCAGTCCGCGGCAAGGGCCGCACACGCCGGATGCGCGACGTGCCGTTCTGGGCGCGCTTTTTCCAGCTCGCGCTGGATGAACGCAAGGTTTCCGCCAAAAAACTCATTGATGCCATGAACCTCGATCCTGAAAAAAAAGACGCCGCGCTCAAAAATCTGGAGCAGCGCGCCGGCGAACTCGAAAAGCAGCAGGACAAATTTTCCGACCTCTACGCCGTGTTTCAGGAGGAGCGGTTCACGCTCCACACGCCGGAGGAACGCCGCGCCTTCAATACGGCCTATTTCAAAAAGGAGGCGGACGCCGTCGCGCGGCTTCTGGAATTTGCCCAGCAACGCATCGCCGACAAAAAATATGAGGAGGCGCTGAAGTTTCTCGACGGAACGCTGATGTCCAATTTGCGCGTGCGGCAGGCGCAGGACATGAAGGTGGAATGCCTCCACGCGCTGGGGCGCAATGCCGAGGCTGACAAGCTGGCCAAAGAAACGCTCGCCGCGTGGCCGGAGATGAATCTGTGGCGGCGGCTCTTCCGTTTCCTTGGCATGGTCGCCAGCGACGGCAAGGCGATGATCGTCGGCTTTCTTTCAAAAGGCGGCAAAAACAAGGCCAAATGAATTACGATGCGGTCATTGTTGGCGGCGGCATTGTCGGGCTGGCGACGGCTTGGCGTCTGCTTGAGGCGCAGCCGCAAACCAGATTGCTGCTGCTGGAAAAGGAATCGAAGCTCGCCGCGCACCAGACCGGCAATAACAGCGGCGTGCTGCACTCCGGCCTTTATTACAAACCCGGCTCGGAAAAGGCGAAGTTGAGCGTGAGCGGTCTGCGTGAAATTGTCGCATTCTGCCAGAAGCACGGAATCGCCCACGAACAATGCGGCAAAATCGTCGTCGCCACTTCCGAGGCGGAATTGTCGCGCCTCGAAAATCTCTGGGAACGCGGCAACGCGAACGGCTTGCTCGGCTTGCGCAAGCTCACACCGGAACAAATCAAGGAACTCGAGCCGCACGCTGCCGGCATTGCCGCGATTCACGTCCCGCAGGAGGGCATCGTGGATTATCCCGGCGTTTGCGAAAAACTCGGCGAACTCATCCGTAAATCCGGCGGTGAAATCAAACTCAACGCTCGAGTCTTGAAAATGGCTCCGGACGGAAACGAGCAGGTTGTCACGACTTCCGCCGGAAGTTTCCGCACGAAGTTCGTCGTCACCTGCGGCGGGCTTCATGCGGACCGGCTCGTGCGCGCGGCGGGCCAAAAACCGTCGGCGAAAATCATTCCGTTTCGCGGCGAGTATTTTAAGATAAAAAAGGAGCGGCAGTTTCTCGTCCGCAATCTGATTTATCCCGTGCCCGATCCGAAATTCCCGTTCCTCGGCGTGCATTTCACCCGGCTCATTCACGGCGGCATCGAGGCCGGGCCAAACGCCGTGCTCGCCTTTGCGCGGGAGGGCTACAAATGGTCAAACATCAACCCGCGCGATCTGGCGGAATCGCTTTGCTATCCCGGTTTGTGGAGGTTCCTGGCGAAATATCCCAGCATGTGCGGCTACGAAATCCGCCGCTCGCTCTCAAGAGCCGAGTTCACGCGTTCGCTCCAAAGGCTCGTGCCGGAAATCCGCGCCGATGACTTGGAAACCGGCGGTTCCGGCGTGCGGGCGCAGGCGATGTTGCCGGACGGAAAATTGGTCGAAGATTTTCATTTCGAGGAAGCAAAGGGAATTTTGCACGTCGTCAACGCCCCGTCGCCGGCGGCCACGGCGTCGCTTGCGATAGGAAGGAAAATTTCCGAGCTTGTGCTGGGGCAATTAACGTAGGACAGGCGCCTCGCCTGTCCAGCGAGCGCGAATGCGCGAGCAAAAAATAAAAGGGTTCAATTCTCGAAATGGAGACAGGCGCGACGCCTGTCCTACGTTACAACCCCGTCGGATGATCCAAAAATTCCCATGGCAGCCGGAATTTCTTTGAGAGATGCGCCGCCAGTGCCTTCACGCCGAAGGTCTCCGTCGCGTAATGGCCGCCGTAAAGAACGTTCAATCCCAATTCCTCCGCCATCGCAAAAGTCCATTGCGGCCCTTCGCCAGTGACAAACGTGTCCACGCCTTCATCGGCGGCGATTTTCAAACCGTCGCCCGCGCCGCCGGTGACGACACCGATGCGTTCGCAAATATCTTTGCCGCCGGGAATGATTTTCGGCTTTGCGCCGATGGCGCGCTCCAGCCGTTTCGCCAATTCTGTGCGGGATATTTTTGTCCGGGTTTTGAATCCAATGGTCTGCCCGTGGGTCAGGTAAAACGGCTTCAGATTTTTCAGGCCGAGCGCGGCGCAGAGCTGCGCGTTGTTGCCGAGTTTGGGATGCGCGTCGAGCGGCAGATGCGAGCTGTAAACCGCCAGATTATTTTCCATCAGCAACCGGAGCAGTTCGTGCTTTTTGCCCGTCCACGGATGCGATGGCGACCAGAACAGCCCGTGATGGACGATGAGCAAATCCGCCCTGGCGGCGATGGTGAGTTTGACCGTGGCGAGGCTGGCATCCACGGCGGCGGCAATTCTGGTGATTGAGCCTCGACTGTCCACCTGCAAACCATTGACCGCGCCGTCGTAATCGCCGATGTCGCCCGTGCGAAGAATTTTGTCGCAGTAGCCGATGATGGTTTTGAGCGGAATTTTTGGCATGGCGGGGTGATTGTTGGAACAGGTCAATCCGCTCCGTCATCCTGCATCACGTAAGCCGACGACGCGGTTCTGCCTTCAGGAAGTTCAAAAATGGCCTGGCTGGAAGGTTCATGTTTCGGGTAACGACTGCTGACACTTTTCTTCTTGCCGAGCAACGATTCCAAATCCGTTTTCGCCTTCGTTTTGGTAAACGCTTCGCGCAGCGCGTTGAAATAAGCCAGCGTCCAATTGTCCTTTGAGAAATGCTCGCTGAACAGCGGCGATTTCATCTTGCGCTGATAATCGTCTTCGCGTTCTTCCGGGATGACCATCGTTTTGGGAACGCCCGCGGGCAGATTCGAACCGCGTTGCAGGCCGCTCGTCATGGTCGTGGTGCATTCCACTTCAAAAGCGCGGACGACTTCGCTGCCATCGAGCCAGAGCAAATCCATGTTCAGCACGGTGGCAAGCTCCTTCACGCCTTTTAGCGAGGCCGGCTTTTTTGTGACAAGATCGCGCAGGAGAACCCGCTCAACCACGCCGCTCGCGGTGTCGCGCTGTTCGCGCTGGCCGATCCAGATGGAATGTCCGCGCGCCCCGCCAATCTTTGCCAGCAATGCGATGATTTCACTGTGCCGCGACAGGCTGATTCGGATTTCCTCCTTCAACATCCACGAACCGCCGCTGACCTTGCGCCCGTAAATCTCCAACGCCTCGGTGATGCTGGTGCTGTCCGAGGTGAGCGAATTGGGAAATTCTCTCGCCACCGTGTCCCAGACTTCCGTGAATGTAACCCGGCCTTTCTCGTTGAGGCATCGGAACACGGTTTCTTCGACGCGCTCCGTGAGCGGCACGGCTTCAAGGCGCGCGGCAAAGGTCTTGTCGGCAAACCACCACAGCTTGCCCGCTGCTCCGCCAAGTTTCGCCTCCACCAATTCAAATTCCTTGCCGATGCTTTCCTCCAAAACGGTTTTTACGTCCAAGCCCGTGTGGAGCGTGCCGAACAATCCGCGTTTGGCGAGCACCGGGTCCACCTGATTGATGAGAATCGTGTAGGGCGTCGGCTCGGCGCGGCTGGCGATGACTTCGCGGCACGTTTCGATGACGATGCGCCGGAAACGTTCCTCGCTGATTTCCTCCATCTGCCGCGCGGGCCGGGCCGTCTTGACGAAGCGCAAATAAAAGTCTCCCTGCGCGCTGCCGAATGGCTGCAACATCGCCTTGGCTGAAACCTGGCCGAGCGGCTGATGATGAATATGCTCGTAATCAAAACCGGAAAACACGCCCGCGCGCACGGTTGCATTGCGAACCATGAACGTCGGATTGTGAAACGTCAGCGTCAGGCAATGTTCCGGTCGCAGCACTTTGTAAAAACCTTGAAAGCTGCTGTTCAACAGCGCGTGATAGACCTCGAACGGTTTCTTTTGCCGCTCATTGCGGATGACTTCGTGCGCCACGATGTTTTCGGTGTAGCGGAAATCTGCCTTGAGCCATGCGTTCCAAAGATAGGAAAGCTCGCCGTATTGGATCGAAGCGTCGTAAGGCGGGTCGGTGAAAATATAATCCACGGATTCCTCCGGCATTTGCTTCATCAACTCCACGCAATCATCCGTGACCACGGCAATGTCCGCTTCGCCTGCCAGAACTTTTTTCCAATCATCCGTGATTTTGACGTCTTTCAAAATTTCGTTTGTCTCGTTTTTGGCGTTGATGATTCCCTGGTTGCCCGTAACCGCGCCTTCAAATTTGTCCCAGACGTTTTGCTCCATGTAACGCGGAGCCGACCAGTAACTATGCTGCGTCCAGCCCGGCGAACTGAAAAAGGTGTAATGATTAGACTCCGCCGGATTGCCCACCGGCATCATCCGCGTGCAAAGATGAATCATTGAACTGAACGCGCCGAGCAGGAACTTTTTCAACTGCGGACTGCTTTCTTCTTCGATGGCTTCGTAAATCATCGCCGCCGCGCGCAAATTCCGTTTCGTGAAAAGCTGATCAAGCGAGTCGTAATGCTCCTTTTTCATGAACGGCGTTCCGTCATCATAATAAAGTTGGTTCTTCGGATACCATTCCTTGATTCGTTTGGCTTCAAGCTCGGCGAGCAAATCGAGGTCTTTCTTTTTCGGTTTACAGCCGGTTTCGCAACGGTGCTCGCAGTGCGGACAGCTTTTGTAGCGGACTTCAATCAGTTCATCGCCTTCGCGCACACAGCAATCGGCAATCAACGGTTCGCCGCATTTCAGACAATGAACCATGTAAAGTTCCTCGACGCGCTTTTTCACGCAGTCGCGCACGCGCTCGAAAGCTACCAGCAATTTCAGCGTGTTGACCGGGCGCAGCGTCAATTCGGTGATGTGGCTGGCGACCGGGTTGAGGTCGCAAACAATTGCGCGGCGTTTGTTGCGCGCGGCTTCAACGGCAACGACGCCGCTGCCCGCGAAGGGATCGAAAACAATTTGCCCCGGCTTCGTGTAATTCTGGATGTGCTCGCCGACGACATTCCAAGTCTTGCGCGACCAATACTTGTGCCACACATACATGGCCGTGTGCGGCTCCGGCGGAATCTGCCGATTGATGTGCTCAAACTTCGGTGGGGTGATTCTACCGATCTTGGCGCGGGCTAGTTCTCGGGTTTTCATCAGGCGTCGCGGGCGACTTCTTTCAACAATCTTTGACAGATTTCATACGCGGCGGCGAGCCGAATCGCGCGCACGACTTTTATTCCCCGGATTTGCGCGATTTCATCCAACGGGCGGTTCATCAATCCGGCCAGTGTGCCGTATTTGTCGAGCAAGGCGTTCGCGCTGTCGAGCGCAGAATAGCCGCGTCCGCCGCTGCCCAGCAGAATCGCCAGCAGTTCGGCATCCGAGCAGCTTTCCGCGCCCGCTTCCAAAAGTGTCCGGCCCGGTTTCATGCGAACAGGAAATGACAAGCGTTGTCATGAAGCAAGCGGGATTATTTATTGAAGATTGTGCGCCGCTGATTCTGGTCTCGTTCAAGAAAAAATCCATTCTGCCGGTTGCTTTCCTTGCACGGCGTTTTATAGTTCATGCAAAAATAACCATGATCAAAACCCTAACTCACATTTGCATCTTTTCAAAAGACCTGGAGCGGAGCCGGGATTTTTATTGCCGCGCGTTGGGATTGAAACCGCATTTCGATTTTTTGAAGGACGGCGAGTTGTTTGGATTTTACCTGCAAATTGCACCGAACCAGTTCATCGAAATTTTCAAGGCCGATCCAAAAGCGGAAATCCGCAGCCAGCGAATCCATCATTTTTGCCTGGAAGTGGACGACATTGACGCCATCCGCGAGCAATTGATCAAGCATGGCGTGGAAGTGACGGCCAAAAAAATGGGCTGCGACAACTCCTGGCAGTGCTGGTGCAAGGACCCGGACGGCGTGGACTTCGAGTTCCATCAATACACGCCGAAGAGTTCGCAGTTCACGCGGACGAATTGCATCGTGGACTGGT
Organism: Verrucomicrobiota bacterium; assembly: GCA_049519195.1. Taxonomy (GTDB): domain Bacteria; phylum Verrucomicrobiota; class Verrucomicrobiia; order Limisphaerales; family UBA11358; genus UBA11358. Next base: position 2,162 of record JBEKRA010000047.1, on the reverse strand, counting down.
GAAGTTGAAAAACGCACCACCTCACCCCAGCCCTCTCCCCCGCTGCGCGGCGGAGAGGGAGAAGAAATCAAAATATTTTCATTCCGCCTGTTGCTTTCCTGGCGCGGCGTTTTATAGTGCGTTTCGCTTGAATTCACCGAAATGAACCATGCAATTGACGCGGGCCCGCCGTGGAGCATTGATGCGGCGCGCACGCTTTACAACATCCATCGCTGGGGCGCGAAGTATTTCGACATCAACGACGCCGGACACGTCGTGGCGCGCCCGTTGCAGGACGCCGGCGCGACGGTGGACATCACGGATGTGATCGAGGAGGCGAAGGGGCGCGGGCTGAAATTTCCGCTGCTCATCCGGTTTCAGGACATCTTGCGTCATCGCGTCGAGGCGCTGAATCTCGCCTTTCGCGGCGCCATCGCAGAATTTAATTACAAGGGCAAGTATCGCGGCGTGTTCCCGGTCAAGGTGAACCAGTTGCGCGAGGTGGTGGAGGAAATTCTCGACGCGGGCAAGCCGTATGATTTCGGCCTCGAAGTCGGCAGCAAGCCGGAGCTGTTCGCCGGCCTCGCGCTGCAAAGCCAGATGGGCAGCCTCATCATTTGCAACGGTTACAAGGACGCGGAGTTCATCAAGATGGCCATGCTCGGCATCAAGCTCGGTAAAAAGGTCATCATGGTCGTCGAAAAACTGGAGGAACTGCGCCAGATCATTTCGATTTCAAAACAGCTCGGCGTCGAGCCGTTGCTCGGCATCCGGGCGCGGCTGTTGAGCAAGGGCGCGGGCCGGTGGGCCGAGAGCGGCGGCGAAAACGCGAAGTTCGGCTTGAGCACGGCGGATTTGCTGGCGGCGGCGGAATTGCTCAAGGCGGAAAATCTCGGTCATTGCCTCAAGCTGCTGCATTTTCACATCGGTTCGCAGGTGCCGGACATTCTCACGGTGAAAAAGGCCGTGCAGGAGGCGGCGCGGCTTTACGCCAAGCTCCACAAGCTGGGTTTCCAGATCGAATTTCTCGACGTCGGCGGCGGCCTGGGCGTGGATTACGACGGCAGCCGGTCGGCGTTCGACAGCTCGACGAATTACTCGTTGCAGGAATACACCAACGACATCGTTTATTACGTCGCCGACGTGTGCAACGCGGAAAACGTCCCGCATCCGGACCTCGTCAGCGAAAGCGGACGCGCCCTCGTCGCGCACCACAGTGTGCTGATCGTGGAGGTGTTCGGCTCGATTGAAAAAATCCGGCCCGGCGAGTTTTTGAAATACGGCGACAACGAACATCCGCTCGTTCGCGAATTGCTCGACGTCAAAAAAAATCTCGGCAAGTTGAACAAGCTCGAAGCCTACCACGACGCGCTCGAGCGCCGCGACGACGCGCAGCACATGTTCACGCTCGGCATGATGGATTTGCCGGAGAAGGCGAAGATTGAGGACCTTTACTGGCAGATCAGCCGCGAGGTGGTGGAAAGTTACAAAGGCCAGCCTTACGCGCCGGAGGAAATCCGCAAGCTCGAAGACAGCCTCGGCGACCAGTATCTCTGCAATTTTTCCGTTTTCCAATCGTTGCTGGATCACTGGGCGCTGGATCAGTTGTTTCCCATCATGCCGATTGCGCGCCTGGACGAGCGCCCGACGCACGAGGCCACGCTTGTGGACATCACCTGCGATTCCGACGGCCAGGTCAACAAGTTCATTGACTTCCGCGACGTGCGCGACACGCTGCCGCTCCACCAGTTGAACACCAACGGCAACGGCCAGTTGGAGCCTTACCACCTCGGCTTTTTCCTGATGGGCGCGTATCAGGACATCATGGGTGACCTGCACAATCTGTTCGGGCGCGTCAACGAGGTTCACGTTTTCCTCGAGCCGGACGAACCCGCCGGTTATTACATCGAGGAAATCATCGAAGGTGCGACCATCGTGCAATCGCTCGCCGCCGTTCAATACGACGAAAACGAATTGAAACGCCAGATGAAGGCGCAGATGGACGAGGCAATCAAATCCGACCGCATGAAACCGTCCGAAGCCATGCGCCTGCTCGATGATTACGAGCGCGGGTTGAAGGCTTACACCTATTTAAGTTTTTAAGGCACAATGAAGAATGCGGAATGAAGAATTAATTCCAGCCGCGGGTTAAACTTGTTTCTTCATTCTTCATTTTGCATTCT
>JBEKRA010000046.1:0-9879 GCA_049519195.1 Verrucomicrobiota bacterium | reverse complement strand
GATGGCCTGGTCTTTCATTTTCTGCATATGCTCCAGCGTGATGATATCGCAATTGCCGGTCGTGGTAACGTAAAGGTCCGCCTCGCCGAGCGTGTCCTCGATGGTCGCGACTTCAAAACCTTCCATCGCCGCCTGCAAGGCGTTGATGGGGTCAATCTCCGTGACGATGACGCGCGCGCCGAAACCACGGAGCGAGTGCGAGCAGCCTTTGCCGACATCGCCGTAACCGCAGACGCAGGCGACCTTGCCGGCGATCATCACGTCAGTGGCGCGCTTGATGCCGTCGGCAAGCGATTCGCGGCAGCCGTAAAGATTGTCGAACTTGGACTTGGTGACGGAGTCGTTGACGTTGATGGCAGGAACAAGGAGCTTGCCCTGTTCGAGCATCTGGTAAAGGCGATGCACACCGGTCGTCGTCTCCTCGGAAACGCCTTTCCAATCGGCCACGATGGAGTGCCAGAAACCGGGGCGTTGCTTCGCGACTTGCTTCAAAAGATTTTTGATGACGGCAACTTCATGATTGTCGCTGGGCGTATTCACCCAGTCGCTGCCGTTTTCCAGTTCGTAACCTTTGTGGATGAGCAGCGTCGCGTCGCCGCCGTCGTCCACGATGAGTTGCGGACCCTTGTTGCCGGGATGCGTGAGTGCGGCGAGGGTGAAATCCCAGTATTCCTCAAGCGTTTCGCCCTTATGTGCAAAAACGGGAACACCGGCCTTGGCAATGGCCGCAGCGGCGTGGTCCTGTGTCGAGAAAATGTTGCAGCTCGCCCAGCGCACTGACGCGCCGAGTTCGACGAGCGTCTCGATGAGGATGGCCGTCTCGATGGTCATGTGCAACGAGCCGGTGATGCGCACTCCTTTCAGCGGCTTCGATGCGCCGTATTTTTTGCGGATGGACATCAGGCCGGGCATTTCGTGCTCGGACACTTGGATGGTTTTGCGTCCCCACTCGGCGAGCGAAAGGTCTCGGACGGCGAAGTCAGCTTTCTTTGCGGAAGATTTTTTGGCAGCCATGATCGTGAATCGTTAATTAGTTCAATTTCAAAGCGCGCTTCAGTTCCTTCACCTTGTCGGCCTTTTCCCAGGTGATGTCGGGATCGGTTTTGCCGAAGTGGCCGTAGTTCGTGGTCTTGCGGTAAATCGGGCGGAGCAGGTTGAGCTGCTTGATGATGTTCGCCGGCTTGAAGCTGAACACTTCGCGGACGGCCTTCTCGATCTGCTCGTCGGTGATGCCGTTCACCGCCGTGCCGAACGTGTTAATGCACACGCTGACGGGTTCGGGATAACCGATCGCGTAGGCGAACTGGATTTCCGCGCTGCTCGCGATGCCCGCCGCGACGATGTTCTTCGCGACGTAACGTCCCATGTAAGCCGCGCTGCGATCCACCTTAGACGGGTCCTTGCCGGAGAACGCGCCGCCGCCGTGACGGCCCATGCCGCCGTAGCTGTCCACGATGATTTTGCGGCCGGTCAACCCGGTGTCGCCCTGCGGCCCGCCGACGACAAAACGGCCGGTCGGGTTGATGAGGAACTGCGTCTTCTTGGTGAGCAGATGTTTCGGCAAAACTTTTTTGACGATGTTCTCGATGCAAAATTCCTTGATCGTCTTGTGCTTCGCGCTGGCGGCGTGTTGCGTGGAGATGACGACGTTCGTGATTTCCACCGGCTGGTCGTTGATATACTTGACGGAAACCTGCGATTTCGCGTCGGGCCGCAGCCAGGCGACCTTGCCGGTCTTTCGGATGCGCGTAAGCTCCGCGCCGAGCTGGTGCGCGAACATGATTGGCGCGGGCATGAGTTCCGGCGTTTCCGCGGTCGCGTAGCCGAACATCAAGCCCTGGTCGCCAGCGCCCTGCTCGGCGGTGTCCTTGCCTTCCGCCGCGCGCGCGTCCACGCCCTGCGCGATGTCCGGCGATTGCGACGTGATGGCGTTCATGATGAGCACCTTGTCGGCGTGAAACACGTCATCGTCGTGCGTGTAGCCGATGTCGCGGATGGCCTCGCGCGCGATGGCGTTGAAATCAAGCTTGGCCTTCGTCGTGATTTCGCCGCCGACGACGACGAGGTTCGATTTGGCGTAGGTTTCGCAGGCGACGCGGCTGTATTTGTCCTGCGCGAGGCAGGCGTCCAGCACGTAATCGGAAATTGTGTCGCAGACTTTGTCCGGGTGGCCTTCGCCGACGGACTCGGATGAAAAAATAAAGTTTTTGCTCATGGAATTAGGTTTTAATTTTTATCAATAACATATTGACGTATCAAGATAGGATGATATATGATTTTTTCACTGCGTCAAACGGTTTTCCAAAATATTTTGGCGCGTGGTTGGAGTTGGAGTTCACGCTTTAGCGTGTTCGGACGCGCAGACAAGCTAAAGCTTGAACTCCAACGCGGAAGGGTCCATTAACAATTCAATTGAAGAAAAAATAAAACAGTGTCAGCCACTCTGAAATCATTGCGGGCGCTGTCCGACCCGACGCGGCTGCGCATCGTGGCGTTGCTGGAGCGCGACGAACTGTCCGTGAACGAGCTTCAGGAAATCACCCGGCTCGGCCAGTCGCGCATCTCCACCCACCTCGGCCTGCTCGCGGATTGCGCGCTCGTGCAATCGCGGCGTGAAGGCAAGCGGACGTTTTACAAATTGAACCCGAACGCCGACGCCGGGACGGGCGAATTCATCCAGCTCGCCATTCGCGGCGCGAAGGAATTGCCTGAACACGGCGGCGACCAGATCAACCTCAAGCGCGTTCTCGCCCGCCGCAAAGAACAGGCGCAGGTTTTCTTCAATCAAGTGGCCGGCCGGTTTGACCGCGTCTATGGCCCCGGTCGCTCGTGGCAGGCGTTTGGGCATTTGCTGCTGCGGATTCTGCCGCCGCTCGTCGTCGCCGATTTGGGCGCGGGCGAAGGTCTGTTGAGCGAACTGCTCGCGCGCCGTTGCAAAAAAGTCATTGCCGTTGATAATTCGGAAAAGATCGTCGCGTTCGGCGCGGCCAAGGCAAAAAAGAACGGACTCCAAAATTTGGAGTTCCGCCTCGGCGATTTGCAAAACCCGCCGATTGAAGCGAGCAGCGTTGACCTCGTGATTTTAAGCCAGGCGCTCCACCATGCCGAAAATCCAGCCACGGCAATTGCCGCCGACCACAGGATTTTGAAGCAACACGGGCAGATTTTGATTCTCGATCTGCTCAAGCACAACTTCGACAAGGCGCACGAACTTTATGGCGACCACTGGCTGGGTTTTGCCGAAAGCGACCTGCATCGCTGGCTGGAGGCCGCCGGTTTCAAGAAAATCGAAATCAGCATCGTCGCTGCGGAAGAACAGCCGCCGCATTTTCAGACCATCCTGGCGGGCGCGGAAAAGTAACCGTCGTAGCAGCCGACGTGAGAAGGCTCTGGCTAATTTGGATTTTAGATATTTAGATGAGCCTCCTCACGTCGGCTGCTACAGGGTCAACCGACAATCAAGTTAACCATCTTTTTTGGCGCAATGATGACATTCTTGACTGCTTGCCAGCTGGCGGACTTCGTTTGCCCGGATTTCAGACCGCAATTAATCTTGACCCGATTTTGTGAAACAATAAGCTGTTTTCAACTTCCAAGCAGATGAAAACTGATTTTATTAAATCTACAGAATTTTCGCGGGCCGCCAATGCCCGCGGTTTCACTCTTCTCGAACTGCTGGTTGTCCTTGGCGTGGTCGCGGTCTTGATTGTCATCCAAGTGCCGGTCTTGGCGGCGGGCAAGAGCCAGTCGAAAATCGCCATGTGTGCGAGCCACGTCCGGCAGCTCGCGATGTCCTGCCAGATTTGTGCCAATGACAATGGCGACCGCCTGCCAGTCTTGAGCGGATTTGGAAGTAACTGGCCGTGGGATTTACCCGTGGACGTGGCCAACACTCTGCTAAACTACGGCGCGCAAACGAACACCTTTTATTGTCCGGGAACAGCGCCGAGATTTACGGATAGCCAAAACTGGTCAGGCCCGGGCACTACCTTGTGGAACTTTGGTGCTTGGGGGAGTTATCCTTTTCACGTCATCGGATACTCGCTCGCGTTTTCCGGTTCAAGCAGCTTGCTGAATCCAACAAACCAAAACACCACCATCCAACCGGAAGCCATTCCCAACTTTCCTTCCCCTGGAATAAGCACAATCTACCCCGCTTCAGAGCGCATTTTGGTTGCCGACGCCATCATCAGCACAGGTTCAGCGCTGCCGGGTTATGCCCATCCGGAGAATAATTACACCAGCATCCAAGGCGGGTTTACCTACCCTCACGTCAGCCCGCACCTGAAGGGAAATGTTCCGGCGGGTGGCAATGTGGGATTCAAGGACGGCCATGTTGACTGGCGTGATTTCAAACTCATGACGCCGCGCAACCCCGGCGCCCCATGTTTCTGGTGGTGATTGCGAGTATTGTTGGCGACATAATTTTGGAAGCATCGTCTTTTGGCCAACAAACTTGTAGGCAAAATGAAAACTATGAGAAGGCTGATGTGGTTTCTGACGAAGGCAAGGCGCCAGGCTTTGGCGATGGCCGTTGGCGGCATTCTGGTTGCCGTTCCCCATTTGGGCGCCGGTTCGATACAGTCGGCTTCCGTGCGGAACACAACCTTGCCTTTGCCTGCCGGCGGTAATGGCGATTCCGTTGCCCCCTGGATCAGCGCCGACGAACGGTTCGTCTTGTTCTCAAGTTCCGCCAGCGATCTGGTTTCCGGCGACAACGGCCAGCTAGGCCTCGACGTATTCCTGCGTGATCGCAACAGCAACACCACGGTGCTGGTCAGCGTCAACTTCAGCGGCACCGGCGGCGGCAACGGCAACTCCCTCGCGGGTCAGGTTTCCACCAACGGGCGATATGCGGTGTTCCAGAGCGACGCGAGCGACTTGCTGCCGGGCGACACCAACGGCGTCAGCGACATTTTCGTGCGCGATCTGCAAACCGGCTCAAACCTTCTGGTGAGTGTGGCGGCGGACGGCAGTTGGGGCAGCGGCGCCTCCACCGATCCGGTCATGACGCCGGATGGCCGTTTCGTGGCATTCGTTAGCGCCGCGAACAATTTGGTGGCTGGCGACACAAACGGAATCGCGGATGTGTTTGTGCGTGATTTGGTCAATGGCACCACTCGATTGGTTTCCACCGGCACAAACGGTGTTGACGTCTCGGCGCCAGTCATGACGCCAGATGGCAGATTTGTGGCCTACGCCTGCACGACGCTGGGATTTGCTGCGGGACTTGCTTCTTCCCCCACCGGCGAGGTGTTCGTTTGCGATCTGGTTTCAAATGTCACCATCTGGGCCAGCACCAATGCGGCAAATATAGCCAAAAGCGTGTTGAATCTATCCAGCGCAGCTTGTTATCACCCGGCCATCAGCGACGACGGCCGGTATGTTGCGTTCAAGAGCGGGGGCGCGTCGGCCGTAATCATTTTTCAATACGATTGCTCCAACGGGACGCTCACAACCATCAGCACCAATGGTTTTCCCGCGTGGCCGCAAAACGATGACGTCTCTGGCCCCGAAATGTCGCCAGATGGACGCTTTGTCGTATTCGTGGCGACCAACGGGAGTCCAGCGTGCCTCACGATTCAATTATGGGACGCGCAACCGGGAACCAATCTCACCGTCAGCGTTGCCACAGACGGAAGTCTCCCCACCAATTCCATTTCCGACACGCCAGCGGTCAGCGCCGACGGGCACTACGTCGTGTTCATGAGCAATGCGACGAATCTGACCGGCAACGTGGTGTCGAACGGTGTCCACATTTATTGCCGCGACGTGCAGGCCGGAACGACCCAGTTGATAGACATCAACACGAACGGCATCGGATCGGCCAATTCTGTCGCCGCCATTCCGGTGATGAATTCAAACGGTTGGTATGTCGCCTTTGCGTGTCGGGACGGCGACTTGGTAAATGGCGACAAACACGGGGCATTCAACGTTATTGTGCGCAACCTGAACAGCGACACGACGGAATTGATTTCCCAGCATGATCCCGGCACAAATCTGCGGACCGGCGACGGTTTGAGTTTCTTGGTCCCATCGGCTTTGAGTGACGATGGCTGGAAAATTATGTTCACCAGCTTGGCTGATGACCTGGCTCCCAATGATTTCAACGGCAGCATGGACGTATTCGTTTATGATACCCAGGCCGGCACAAATGCGTTGGTCAGCATTGGCATGGATGGCACTTCAGCCGCCGGCCTCTTGTCCAGCCCGGTGATGTCTCTCAATGGCCGGTTCGTAGTATTCGTCAGCACGGCCACCAATCTGGTGGCCAATAACACCAACGGTGCGGCGGACATTTACCTTCGCGATCTGGAAGCTGGAACCACCGCTCTTGTCAATGTGAACTCGAATGGCGTTAAGCTGGGCACCAATGGTGCTTCCGCGCCCGTCATCAGCCAGGACGGCCGCTACGTGGCATTTCAGTGCAAAACAAACAACGCCCAGAGTTCTCCCGGCACTTACTGGAGAGATGTGGTGACTGGCCGAACGATCTTGCTTTCCAGCGCAACGACCCGTCCGCCTACCATCAGCGCTAATGGTCAGCGAGTGCTTTTGTTTATCTCTCCATATTGGTATGTTTGGGATGCACAATTACTTACAAATATTTTCAGACTCATCGTCCCAACTGTTACCGCTGCGGTGTTAGCACCCACCGGCGACCGGTTAATGTATCTGTATCAACGGGGAACGCAACTGAACGTTTATAATCTGGCTGGCGGCACCAATTTGTTCACCGCTAGCGGTGTCGCCCCCTTCACCAATTCGTCCCCGTGGAGCACTGATGGGCGATTTATCACCTTCGTCAGCAGTTCCGGGCTTGTTCCCAACGACACCAATAGCATTAACGATGTCTATCTCTGCGATTTGCAGTCTGGATTGCTGACGCTGGTCAGCATCAATGCCGCGCAAACCGGTTCCGCCAACGGGGCTTCGGACTGGCCGTCCATCAGCGGTGACGGCCATTTTGTGATTTATCGGAGTTTCGCCACGAACCTTGTGACAGGGAACACCAATCCGCCGCCGAACATTTTCGTTTTCGACCGATTTACCGGCTCCAATACGATGCTGACCACCGCCTCGCTTGGATCAAGCTGGACTTTACCCCGGAACGCAAAGCCCGCAATCAATGGCGACGGTAGTGTCGTGGCTTTTCAAAGCTGGAATCCGAACCTGGCAGCCAACGATGTTAACCGCGGGCTTGATGTCTTCACGGAAACACTTTCGCCGTGGGGCGCGATGGACAGCGACGGTGACGGCATCCCGGATTTGTGGATGATGCATTACTTCGGGCATCCGACGGGGCAGGCGGGTGATTTGTCCCGCGCCCAAGATGACGCTGATGGCGACGGGATGTCGAATCTACAGGAATTTCTGGCGGGCACGGATCCGACGGATCCGGCGTCAGTGCTGCACCTACAGATCGGGGTGCAGATTTCTTCATCAAACACTGTCACTTTGAATTGGCCGGCTGTGCCCGGGAAAGACTACCAAGTCCAGTTCAAGGATGATTTGAACGACCCGGCTTGGTTGGAGATCCCCGGCGCGACCGTCATCGGACTCAAAGGCTCGGTTTCAATTCCTGCCGGCCCATCCACACGGTTCTATCGCGTGACTGCCGATTGAAGGAAATCAGCCGGCAATCAAATTCACCATTTTCTTCGGCACGACAATGACTTTCTTGATCGTCTTGCCCGCGATGAATGATGGCATTACAGCGGGTTTTGCGTGGACAAATTCATGCCGGCCGAGTCTTCCTCAAACATGACGATAGCCTGGCAGATTTGAGGTTTCTCGCCCGGAATGACATAAGGATCGCCGTAGGGTTGATAACCGTCTTTCACAAATGAATCCACCTGTTTGTCAAACGCCTTGATGTCCGTGTCAACGGCGGTGAAGTATTCGAGAATTTTTCTGTTCATAAAGTGGTTTTGTCGTTCCGGGCATGGGGTGAATCAACCGGCGGCAATGTTCACCAGTTTCTTCGGCACCACAATGATTTTCCTGATCGTCTTGCCCGCGTAATACGGTTTTGCCTTTTCATTCGCCAGCGCCAGCGCCTCCAGTTCCGCCGCCGTCGCATTCACGGAAACCTTGATCACGTCGCGCAGCTTGCCATTCACCTGCACCGGAATTTCAATTTCGCTTTCGACGAGCAGCACCGGATCAAACTTCGGCCACGGAGCGTAAGGCAAGGAGTCTCCAGTCTTGAGTCCACTGTCTCCAGTCCGGACTGTGGACTGTGGACTGTGGACTGTGGACAGTTTTTCCCAAAGCTCCTCGGCCAGATGCGGCGAGAACGGCTGGAGTAAAATCAGAAAATCGCGCAGCGCGGAAACTGGCTTCGTCTCCCAGTTGATCGCGTCGTTGACGAAAACCATCATCGCTGAAATCGCGGTGTTGAAGCGCATGGCATCCAAGTCTTCAGTGACTTTTTTGATGCAGGCGTGCAGCGTCTTCAACTGCGCCGGAGTTGCCGCCACGTCCTTGATGGCGGAGTTGAGTTTGATCAGATTCAGCAACTCCTGGCAACCTGGCGTCTTGGCGGTTGTTTCCTGCTGTTCAAATTCCGTTTCGGACTTTTCGTCCACAAACAAACGCCACACGCGGCCCAGGAAACGATACACGCCCTCGACGCCTCTGGTGCTCCACGGCTTTGTGTCCTGCAACGGCCCCATGAACATCTCGTAAAGCCGGAACGCATCCGCGCCGTATTCCGCCAGCACGTCGTCGGGGTTCACCACGTTGCCGCGCGACTTGGACATTTTCTGTCCGTCCTCGCCGAGAATCAGCCCTTGATTGACGAGCTTGAAAAACGGTTCCGGCGTGGAGACAAATCCGAGGTCGAACAAAACCTTGTGCCAGAACCGCGCGTAAAGCAGATGCAACACGGCGTGTTCCGTGCCGCCGACGTAAAGGTCAACGCCTTGGGAGGGACAGCGTGCCGCTGTCCCTGATTTTTGGGACGGCGACACGCCGTCCCTCCCGGACATCCAATAATTCTCCACGTCGTTACCCACGAACGCGCCGGAATTTTTCGCGTCGAGGTAGCGGAGATAATACCAGCACGAGCCGGCCCATTGCGGCATGGTGTTTGTTTCGCGCGTCGAGCCGTCGGGCAGCGTCAGCCAATCCTTCGCGCGGGCGAGCGGCGGCTGGCCGTCGGACGTGGGCTTGTAATCTTCGAGCGTCGGCGGGAGCAGCGGCAACGCGGATTCCGGCAACGCTTCGTGATAGAGATTACCGCTCGTGTCCTTCTTCCAAATAATCGGGAACGGCTCGCCCCAGTAACGCTGCCGGCTGAACAGCCAGTCGCGTAGTTTGTAATTGATCGTCTTCTTGCCGAGCCCTTTTTCTTCAAGCCAGACGGTGATTTTCTTTTTGGCTTCGGGCGTGGACAGGCCGGTGATGGAAATGTCCGGGCCAGTAGAATTCACGGATGTTCCGTCATCCACGAAGCCACGCCAATCAGTTTTCGAGTTGGGTGGTTGGACTACTTGAACAATTGGCAGCTTGAATTTGGTGGCGAACTCGAAGTCGCGCGTGTCATGCGCCGGCACAGCCATGATTGCGCCCGTGCCATAGCTGGCGAGAACGTAGTCGGCAATCCAAATCGGAATTTTTTCGCCGTTCACCGGATTGATGGCGTAGGCACCGGTGAACACGCCGGATTTTTCCTTCGCCAGTTCTGTGCGTTCAAGATCGGATTTGCTCGCTGCAAAATCTTGATAAGATTTTACAGCTTCTTCGGGACTCCAATTTCCATAGTCATTTCCAAAGTTATTTTTGATGGCGACTTCAATTTCTGATTTCGCTGCTACTTTGACTTCGACTTCGCGTTTAACCAGAAAGGTAATCGCATCAATAGCAGCCAAATTA
>JBEKRA010000045.1:0-14286 GCA_049519195.1 Verrucomicrobiota bacterium | reverse complement strand
GCCGCCAGCGCGCATTCCAAAATCATTTCGTCGTCGGGATCGGGCGTCGCGCGCGTGGCGCGATCCGTCGGAAAAACCAGCGTGGCCGATTCCGTCAGCGCATCCACCCATTTCACAAAGATGCAACCCGGCTATTTTTTTGAAGTTGTCTGCCCGGCGATCCATTCCAAATCGGGATTATTGGGAGAGGCAATGCCATGCGGGATATAAGCCTGTCCGCCTTCGAGATGCAGCATGGTCCTGGGGTCCTCCCAGAGGTGAGGCTCCACGTGGCCGTCGGCAAAGGCCAGCACGCCCTTCCGCCCATGCAGGTCGGAAGGATAATGAATCCAGGTTTTCAGGCTCATGTCCACACCGAAGCCGGGCGTGCAGATGCTGGCCGGATTGACATCCATGAACACAAAGCGGTTGCCCGGGGAGTTCGCCCCGAACTGTGATGATTTCAGGTAAACCTTGTAAGCGGGGTCCAAGCTGATCGGAAGAATTACGCTTGCGGTCCCGATATAACTATTCATGGCATAGCTGCGCAACTCGGTGACGTAGGTTAATTTGGACGTCCACAGCGGCCAGGTGGAAAAATCCGCCGGACATTTGTAAATCTTTTCGGAGGGGAGGCTTCTGGCGAACAGCGCAAAATTCAAGCCCGTCAGATACAGCTTGTTGGTCAGGGTGTCGGGTGAACCGTGGTTGCCGCCGTAAGCCCACAAATGCGGATGCGTGGAGGTCGTTGAATCGTCGCCTCCGTTCAAGACCAGATTTTCATTGTTCTCGGTGGAATAAATTGACCAGGCCAGGATCAACTGTCTCTCATTGCTGACGCACTGGATGCGGGCCGCCTGCATCTTGGCGCCGGCCAGCACCGGCAAAAGCAATGCCGCCAAAATGGCGATGATGGCGATGACGACCAGCAATTCGATCAGCGTGAAAGCATCCCTGAAAATAAACCTCCCCGCCGGCTGGCGGATGCTGCAAGCCACCAGACGCAAACCCGTCGTTGAAGACTTCAGGGGCATTGGTTTCGCTTCAACCATATACCTGTTCCAACTTTTGTAAATACCAAGCTGGCCGCTGCGCGCAGCCTGCCGCAATCTTCTCCAGATGTCCGAACGCGCGGTTTCCGATCCGAAAAAACCGGACGTGGCGCTGGAAATGACGATGATCCCCTGGCTGTCCGCAAGGCGGTATCTGCATGATTGGACAAGTTGGTGAGAATCCAGCTTGCTCGCCCGGCAAAACAAATCCCAACCACGTTTTGCCGTAATTTATTTCAGCCGGCGCAGGAAATCCGACGGGCTGACAATCGGGATTCCGCGAAGTTGCCGGAGCGGCAGCAAGTGCCTTTTGTCGCCGCTCACGATGCAGTCCGCCTCCGACGCCAAGGCGCATTCCAAAATCATTTCGTCGTCGGGATCGGGCGGATTCTGTCCGGTGGCCGACAAAATCTTTGTTTCTTCGTTCCTTTGTGGTAAACCATTTGTTGTGGAAACGGTCACCAAACTCACGAGTGAGCTGGTCGCGTCGTATGCGCGCGTCGGCGGCATCAACCATCTGGACGGCAAAAACCTGCCGTCCAAGCGCGCCATCACGGCCATCACGGTGGATTTGCTGCGGCTGCTGTTCCCCGGCTTCTTCGACGAGAAGTTGGTTCATTCCTCGGAAATCAAGGCGAAAACGGCGGCGCTGCTGGATTCCATCATGGGCAGGCTGGAGGACGAAATCCGCAAAGCCCTAGAATACAGCCCGCCCGCCGGTTTGCCGAAGAAGAACATCACGATGGCGGCGCACAGCCTGACGCTGGAATTTCTCGGCAGCCTGCCGCGCGTGCGCGAGATTTTGCAGACGGACGTGGAGGCGGCCTTCAGCGGCGATCCGGCGGCGAGAAGCAAGGAGGAAATCATCGTGTCGTATCCGTTTGTCGAGGCCATCGCCGTGCAGCGGCTGGCGCACGAGCTTTACCTGAAAAACGTCGCACTGATTCCGCGCATCATGACGGAGTGGGCGCACCTGCGCTCTGGCATGGATTTGCATCCGGGCGCGCGAATCGGGTCGCACTTTTTCGTGGATCATTGCACCGGCACGGTCGTGGGCGAGACGGCCATCATCGGCAACCACGTGAAGATGTATCACGGCGTTACGCTCGGCGCGAAGTCCACGGAGCACGTTGAGCAGTTGCGCGGGCGCAAGCGGCATCCGACCATCGAGAATCGCGTGACGATTTATCCCGGCGCTACGATTCTGGGCGGCGACACGGTCATCGGCGCGGGCAGCACGATTGGCGGCAACGTGTTTCTCATGGAAAGCGTGGCGCCCAATTCCATCGTCCTTTACGACGCTCCCGACGCGCGGGTGTTGATCAAAGCTGACCGGAAAAAGAAAACGCCGGTGGATTTTCAGATTTGACGGCCTTCCTGTTGCAAGAATTTGAAAGCACTCATTGAAAACAGAAACACGCGGCCCGAACGGGTCTTCCTCGTGGGCGTCGAATTCAAGTCACGGGTGGGACAGGCTTCCAGCCTGTCAGACAGGCAAGATGCCTGTCCCACTGCCATCCGCGAGTCGCTCGACGAGCTTGGCGAACTGGCCACGACCGCCGGAGGCGAGGTCATCGGCAACGGAATCCAAAAAATGGAATCGCTGTCGCCCGCCACGTTCATCGGCAAGGGCAAGGCGGAGGAATTCGCGGACTTCTGCCGCCGGCAGGACGTGGACACGGTGATTTTTGACGACGACCTTTCGCCCGCGCAATGCCGCAACCTCGAAAAAATCTTCGAGTGCAAAATCCTGGACCGCACGTCGCTCATCCTCGACATCTTCGCCCAGCGCGCCCGGACGCGCGAAGGCAAGATGCAGATCGAACTGGCGCAGCTACAGCATCTGCTGCCGCGCCTCACAAAATTCTGGGGCCACCTGTCGCGGCAATCCGGCGGCATCGGCATGCGCGGTGGCGAGGGCGAATCGCAGCTCGAATCCGACCGCCGCAAGGTTTCCGAGCGAATTGACAAGATTGAGCGCGACCTCGACGCCGTCCGCCGCCAGCGCGCGACGCAGCGCGCCGGACGCCAGCGCAGCCAGTGGCCGCTCGCCTCGATTGTCGGCTACACGAACGCCGGCAAATCCACGCTGCTGAACGCCCTCACCGGCTCTGACGTGCTGGTGAAGGACATTTTGTTCGCCACGCTCGACCCGACGACGCGGCGGCTGAAATTGCCGACGAACCAAAATGTCCTGCTGACGGACACGGTGGGTTTCATCAAAAAATTGCCGCACGGACTCGTCGAGGCGTTCAAGGCTACGCTGGAGGAGGTGGTGCGGGCGGATTTGCTGCTGCACGTCGTGGACATCAGCCATCCACAGGCCGGGGAGCAAATCGAGGCGGTCAACACCGTCCTCGCCGAAATCGGCGCGGACGAAAAATCCACGCTGATGATTTTCAACAAAATGGACCGGCTCGACCCCGAAGGAACCGGAGCGGGCGGCGGCGCGTTGAACAGGTTGCAGGAAAAATTTCCGCACGCGGTCGCCATTTCCGCGACGACCGGCGATGGCATTCCGGCGCTGCTCGCCGAAATCGGCACGCAGTTGCGGCCCAAGCGCGAGTTTCTGGAATTGCGTATCCCCCACGAGCAATCCGCCGTCATCGCGCGGCTGCACAAGGTCGGTCAGGTCATCGAGCGGCGTTACAGCGGCAGGGCGGCGCGGTTCAAGGCGCGCATCCCGCCGCATTACCACGCGGAATTCGCGGCTTACATCGTGCGCGACGCGCAGGCGGCTTCGTAAGTTTATTCCGGCGCAAATCCGGAGTTGTCAAAACGCCAGTCCATGTTGACGCCGCGCCCGATTCGCGCTAAAGCTTCAATTGGAAAGCGTCTGTTGCAGCAACGTTGTCACATTTTTTGCAGAAGTCTGTATGCAAACAGTTTTGCCATCCGAGTTCAAACGGCAGATGGTCCTGATGCTGGATGGGGGCCCGCACGTCATCGAGGATTTCCACACCAGCGGCACCGCCCAGACGAGACACAAACTCCACACCCGCCTGCGCCAGCTCAAGACGGGTCACATCGTCGAGCGCATGTTCGCCGAGAACGAGCGCGTGGCCGTGGCCCCGCTGGAAACCCGCCGCGTTACTTACAGCTACGCGCAGGCCGACACGCAGGTTTTCATTGATGCCGAAACTTTCGAGGAATTCGAGTTCAGGGCTCCTCGACATCGTCATCCCGCCGCAAATTCCGCTCAAGGTGGTGAACACCGCTCCGCCCGCCCGCGGCGGCCTTAACTCGTCGTGGAAAGAAGCGAAGCTCGAAACCGGCCTCCAAATTATGGTTCCGCTGTTCATCGCCAACGGCGAAATAATCCGCGTTGACACCGTCACCAAGAAATACCTGGGCCGGGAAACGGCTGACAAACAGTTCTAAATCCAAAATCCACGACGGATTTGCCGTTCGCGGATCAACCCCGCACCTCCGGCGCTATTCGCCACTTACTCGCCTACTGCTGCAGCAGCTCGAGGGCTTTCCGGGATTCCTCCGCAGTGTCGAAGGCCAGATGCATGACGAACCGCGTCCCGATCAAGGCCGCAGAGAAGCCGCGCAGATTCAGGCCGGCCTGACCGATCTGCCGCGTCACTTTGGCGGCGATGCCGGGTTCGTTCCGACCTTCCACCCGCAACGAATGCAGGTGGCTGCTGACACTGAATCCCTCCTCGGTGGCCGCCTCGATTTCCCGGTCCCCGCTTAACGGGGTGACAAACACCACGCCGGTCCCCGGTTTTTCGGGCGAGCGGCGCGCGATGATGAAGCCAAGGTCGGCCCCGGCTTCGGCCAGCGCGTCGAGCTTGTTTCCCAATGCCCTCGGTTTGTCCTCCACGCTGGCGACCCAGACTTCCTCACGTTCAGCGATCATTTTCATGGTTCATCCTTTCTCGTTTGTGGTTGGTTGCCGTTGCTGTTGTTTTGGCCTGCAAGCGCCCAAACCATCTATCTCCAATCTGCCACAACCTGGCTGCCTTGTCACTTGGTGAACAACGGCGGCGAATTGACTCAAATTAATCCCGAACTCCGAAGTTGCCGGGCGCAAGTGGCGGTGACGCCTCGTCACCGAAAGGTGGCAGCGGCACCCTCGTCGCATTTTTCACTCCATCTGGAAAGCCCCTGATCCAACTGGCGACGAGGGCGTCGCCAGCACTTTTCTGCGACGTGGCATCGCAGCTACCCGCGGGCCGGCTTCGGAATTCGAATTACATGTTGCCGGGAATGGAAATGGGGAGGTTCAACTCTTGTGATCTCCAGCCGCCAGGGTGCAACAATCAAGGCTACGCTTTTTTCTTCCCCGCCCGCCGCTGCTCCGCGAAAAAATTTTTCAACAACGCGCGGCATTCCGCGTCGCGCACGCCTCCGGTGATTTCACAACGATGGTTCAGAGATGGGAATTGCAACAGGTTCAGCGCGCTGCCCGCGGCGCCGCCCTTGGGATCTGCCGCGCCAAAAACCACCCGCGCCAGCCGCGTGTGGACGATGGCCCCGGCGCACATCGGACACGGCTCCTTCGTCGCGTAAAGCGTGCATTCCGTCAGCCGCCAGTCGCCGGCGATTTCCTGCGCCTGCGTGAGCGCGAGCATTTCTGCGTGCGCCGTGGCGTCCTTCAACGCCTCCACCTGGTTGAACGCCCGCGCGATGATGCGGCCTTCGCGCACGATGACCGCGCCGACCGGCACCTCGCCGGCTTCGAAAGCTTTCACCGCCTGGCGCAGCGCCTCGCCCATGAAAAAGTCGTCGCTGTGCAGGTCAATGATCGGTTCGTCCATAAATCAAAACATTCAACGCTCAACATTCAACGCTCAACACCGAATGGAACGAATTGGCGACTGCCTTCGACGTTCGGCGTTGAATGTTGAATGTTGAATGTTCGATGTTTCTTCACTTCGTTTCCTCCAGTGTCCAGTCATTCCGCCCGTCCGGATGGCAATGGCAGTGCGCCGCGAAAAAACCGCCGCGGAACCTCCAGAACCACGGCCAGATTTGCTCGCGGTCGGTCTGCGGAATTTTCAGGCCGGGAATCGCCCCGCGCTGGAAGAATTGAAACCGCCCCTCGGCATGGACCGGCGGCAGCGCGGTCAGTTTTTTCTTCACCTCGAACAGGAACATCAGCCAGTGCGTGTTGCCTTGGAACCCGTGCTCGCTGACCATGCCGGCCAGGTGCAAATCTGATGCGGTGATTTTGATCCCCAGCTCCTCGCCGGCCTCGCGGCAGGCGCAAGTGTAGGGCGACTCGCCGATGTCCATCTTCAATTTGCCGCCGCACGGACTCCAGTAGCCGCGGTTGGGCTCCTGCGCGCGTTCAAGCAGCAGGATTTCGTCCCGCTCGCTGAAGCAGTAAAGCAGCGTGGCAACTTTGTATGGCAATGTCATTTGTCAATTGAGGCGGTTCCGATTCTTCGCGATTTCGAGAAGAAACAAACGACGAATCACGTCGTAGCCGCGTTCATTCGGATCCTCGAGATTCATGTAAAACCAATAATGCGGATCGCGCCAGTCGAAATGCGGCCGCCAGAATTGCATGCAATGAATTCCGTGGCCAAGGAATGCGGCGTGAATATCCACCACATGAACATTTGGGCGCGTCCCGGCGGCACGGCGGATGACTGCGTTGTAAGCGTCGAGAATCGCCATCGAATCCTTCCACGCGGGCAGTCCCGCGTGTGCAGTGTCTCCAAAACCATCCGTCGGGTCAAAAATGTTCGCCAGGAAAATTTCGCATCCGCCGGGAAAACGGTTGTTGAGTTGCTCGAGCGTGGAATCCAGCCGCCGCCTGAAATTTTCCACCCACGTTTTTGCCTCGTCCATGCTCGCGCCATACATGGCCTCCTCGCGCGGTGGGGTGTGGCCGTAATTGTGGATGATGTCATTTCCGCCCGTCGTCATGACCACGATCCCCAAAACATCCGGCGCGTTTGTGGGCAGGGAGTTGAGCTGTCGGTAGGGGACTTCGGACGATGTGCTGCCTGAAACTGAAAGGTTCAAAAATTGAAATTTCGGAAAAACGGACGCCAGGCAGATGCCGTTCATCTCCGGGAATTCATCCGCCGGGTTTTTCGCCATCCGGTCAAAATAGGAATAACCTTTGCGCGCGCCGAATCCCGCCGTCACACTGTCGCCTAGCCCGACCAACAAAACCGGCCTGCTCGTCCAAGCCAACGAGAACAAGTCACGACTGACCGCCGGGCCAGCCGGTCCGCTGCCAAACGGACGCGCAATTTCAAGGAGCAACCAGCCGCCCATGCCTGCAATCACGAGCAGGCCAATCAATACGATGGCAATAATTCGTTTGGTTTTTGTTCGCACGTTCGTGCTATTGAAACGACCGCCGCCATTTGGAGCAAGCGGATTCATGTTGGCTATAAAATTCCATTGTCACCAATTGCCAAGATGTTATCCTGACCGCTCTTGTTTTTTACGACAGACGGAACATTGACATGAAAACTTACGACATCGCATTGCTCGGCGGCGACGGCACCGGCCCGGAAGTCGCGGCGGAAGGCGTCAAGGTCGCCGACGTTGCGGCCAAAAAATTCGGCTTCAAAATCAACTGGCACAAATACGATTTCGGCGGCGAACGCTATCTCAAGACGGGCGAAGTCCTGCCGGACGGCACGGTGGACGAGTTGCGCAAGTTCAAGGCCATTTTCCTCGGCGCGGTCGGCCATCCGCAGGTCAAGCCCGGCATCCTCGAAAAGGGCATTCTCCTGCGTTTGCGTTTCGAGTTGGATCAATACATCAATCTCCGTCCCGTGAAACTTTACCGCGCGAAGGACTGCCCGCTCAAGGACAAGGGGCCGGAGCACGTTGATTTCACCGTCATTCGCGAGAACACCGAGGGGCTTTACGCCGGCGCGGGCGGTTTTCAATACAAGGGCACGCCTCACGAAGTCGCCATCCAGGAATCCATCAACACCCGTCACGGCGTCGAGCGCTGCTTGAAATACGCGTTTGAACTCGCGAAGAAACAGCGCGCCGGCAAACCGTGGAAGGGGCTCAAGCCGGAGGATGTAAAGGCGGGCAAGATCGCGCAACTGACGCTCTGCGGCAAGACGAATGTGCTGACCTACGCCTTCGATCTCTGGTGGCGCGCCTTCAACGAGGTCGGCGAGAAGTATCCGACGGTGAAACGCGATTACGCCCATGTGGACGCCACCTGCATGTGGTTCGTGAAAAATCCGGAATGGTTTGACGTGATCGTGACCGACAACATGTTCGGCGACATCATCACGGACATCGCGGCGATGATTCAGGGCGGACTCGGCGTGGCGGCGGGCGGCAACATCAATCCCGAAGGCACCTCGATGTTCGAACCGATGGGCGGCAGCGCACCCAAATACACCGGCCAGAATGTCATCAATCCAATTGCCGCCATCAATGCCGCCGGCATGATGCTGGACTTCATCGGCGAGGCAAAGGCCGGCGCCGCCATCGAATCCGCCGTCGTGAAAATCATCAACACGAAGATCAAATCACTCGCCGCCGGCAAAATGGGCCACGGCACGCGCGAAGTGGGCGACCTGATTGCGGCGGCGGTTTGAAATCCGCGCGAGGCTCGATTGGTAAGCTTTGGTTTGGACTGTGCGATGGTTGCGCAATGTTCTGCCGCAGCCATTGCATGCCGTGACCCTTTTAGTTATTCAAGCGATTACGCACGCTACCTGTCCACAACCGTCTGTGCCTCTGCCTGCGTGGTTTGAAGTGCGGTTCTGCGATGAAACGGCTGCTGATCCGGCACGTTTTCCATGCTCACAGGGGAACTCATGATTAGCGGTATTGAGACAGGATCGTAACAGACATTGTAACCAGACGCCTTCCCGTAGCGTCTGCCTCCAGTAATACACGTTTGGCCAGCCTTTTACACGGGCCAGACAACTAATTAATCGAACAAAACAGATACGACAAGTAACGCATTATGAAATTGAATCACATAATCACGATGTGCGCGGTGGCCATGGCTCTGGCCATGAGCATTGGCGACACCTTTGCACAGATTAACAACGGTGGCGGCAACGGTGGCGGCAACGGCGGTGGCTTTGGCAACGGCGGCGGGCGCCGGAACCGCGGCGGCAACGGCGGAAATTTCGATCCAGCGCAAATGCAGCAGCGCCAGCTGGACAACATCCGACAGCAACTTGAATTTACCAACGACACGGAATGGGCTGCGGTTCAACCGCTGATCCAGAAGGTTCTGGACGCGCAACAAGCCGCGCGACAGGGCGGCGGTCGTGGAGCGTTTGGCGGCGGACGGCGCAACGGCAACAACGGCCCCAACGCCAACGGAAACAATAATGGCAATGCCAACGGCGGAGGCCGTGGCGGTTTTGGCAACCAGCCCAGCCCCGAAGCCCAGGCGCTGCAGCAGGCCATCGACAATGAAGCGCCGGCGGATCAGCTCAAGGATTTGCTAGCCAAATACAATGCTTCACAAAAGACCAAGCAGGCAGCGCTCGTGGCGGCGCAGACCAACCTCCGGCGAGTATTGACGGTTAGGCAGGAGGTGCAGGCAACATTGATGGGATTGTTGAACAATTAAAAACGCGGATAAATCAGGCATTGCCGGAATCACTTGTGGTGGGAGCAACTTTCAACAGAGGCTCCCGCCTGCTTTTATCCGGAGTCCGGGAAAAATGGCGCAAACCAGGCGGCTGACCAATCCGCCGTTCCATGAAATCGCTGACGGAACAGCTTTGGTTTGAAGTGCCGGGACGGCGCGGGTTCGTCAACATCACCGGCACGGTGGAGGCGCTCGTCCGCAAAAGCGGCGTGCAGGAGGGGCTTTGCCTCGTCAACGCCATGCACATCACCGCTTCCATCTTCATCAATGACTCCGAGGACGGCCTGCTCCACGATTACGAGGTCTGGCTGGAGAAACTCGCGCCGCACGAGCCAACGTTGCAATACCGCCATAACCTCACCGGTGAGGACAACGCCGACGCGCACATGAAACGGCAGGTCATGGGCCGCGAAGTTGTCGTGGCAATCACGAATGGCAAATTGGATTTCGGCCCGTGGGAGCAGATTTTCTACGGCGAATTCGACGGCCGCCGCCGCAAGCGCGCGCTGGTGAAAATCATCGGGGAGTAATCCTGCGCTGAATGATTTACCAGCTCACCGGCACGGTCATTTTTTTGCCGAAGCGGTTGCTGTAATGCAGTTGTTTGTGCCGCTGGCCGTGTTCGTGGACGAGCTTTGTGATTTTCACGTCGTAGCAGCAATACTCCGCGATTTCCGCGAGCCTGCCGTCCTTGAACCAGCGGATGGCCTGCATTCCTTCCGCCGTTTTTTCCACGCCGAGGGTCGCCGTCGCGATCGAGTCGAGCGAGAGCCGGTGATTCAACTTGTTTTGCAGTTCCACCATCATGTCGAGCGTCGGCAACTGGCGCAAATCGAAAGACGTATAGCCGTGCAGCACCTCGTAGTCGAAGCGCAAAATGTTGAAGCCGACGACGAGGTCGGCGCGCTGCAAATCTGTGATGAGGTCGTTCACCTGTTTCTCGCCGTAAATCGTGTAATCGCCGCGCGCGGTGCTGAACGTCACTCCGACGCTCATGCCCATTTTTGAAATGTGGCTCCAGCCGCCGACCTCCTCGGCGGATTTCTGGGTTTCAAGGTCAAAATAGACGATGTTCTTCACGTGAACCCATCTATAAAAACCGTCGCCGAGCAGAATTACAATAACGAAAGCAACGAATTGTCGGGTCGCGGCTGTATGCCAAGGGCATTTTGATCGTGAAGGGGTTTGACAGTGTAAATCACACTTTGCAAAGTGTGATAAATATGATGACTACCGCCAAGCCACTCCAACCTACACTTTGGCGCACTTGTCGTGTGCTGGCCAACCGCGTCCGCCTCCAAATGCTTATGGCAGTATTCCGGCAACCGGGCCAGACTGTTTCCACAGTCGCCGTCCGCCTCAATCTGCCTTTACCGGTCGCGAGCGCGTATTTGCGGGCACTGGAGGCGCGCGGTTTGTTGGTTGCCCGGCGCGTAGGACGACAAGTAAATTACCGGCCTGCTTCAGCCGAAGCAGAAACGCCAGGCGCAGAAATAGCTGCCGCACTCAAGTCCGTTTTTCGCAATAAAAATGTTTCAGTCGAGACCATATTCAAACTTGCAACAGCTTTCACGCACCCCAGAAGAGCAGAAATTTTTCGCGCCATTCAGGCCAAGCCGAGGACACTGCTAGAAATTCAAACATACACCGGCATTTCGATTCCAGCCTTGGTTCGCCACTTGAGGAAGTTGGAGTCGCGCGGTTTTGCTGGCTGTCATTCGGGATATTATGTCGCTATCCGCCGCGCTGACGCTTTGGGTCGCAAGTTGGCGCAGATCGCTGTGGCGTGAGAACAAAATCACACTTTGCAAAGTGTGATTTAACGGGTTAATTCCCTCTGCCACGGCAAGCTGGCTTCCAGCAATATCATGTTTTCTAGCATTCGCCAGAATCAGCGCTTCGTTTGTGACTTGAACATATTTCATTATCAGCGACATTTCCCGCATGGCACTGACTCCATCCACCATGCTACCGCTCGGCACGACGGCGCCGGATTTCAAACTGCCGGACACCACCGGAAAAATCGTTTCGCCGGCCGACTTCAAGGACAAGGCCGCGCTGCTCGTGATTTTCATGTGCAACCATTGCCCTTACGTTGTCAACATCCGCCCCGGTCTGGCGCAACTCGCTCGCGACTACATGCCGGAGGGCGTTGCCATTGTCGGCATCAACTCGAACGACGTCGCGAATTATCCCGAAGACAGCCCGGCCCGGATGAAGGACGAAGTGAAATCCGCCGGCTACATTTTTCCGTATCTTTACGATGAGACGCAGGCCGTCGCCAAAGCCTACCACGCCGCCTGCACACCGGATATTTTTCTTTTTGATCTCGGTCGCCGCTTGGTCTACCGCGGCCAGTTTGACGCCAGCCGCCCGGGCAATGGAATCCCTGTCACCGGAAAAGATATGCGTGCCGCGCTCGACGCCGTGCTGGCCGGCAAACCCGTTTCGCCCGATCAGAAGGCCAGCATCGGCTGCAACATCAAATGGAAATCCGGTCACGAACCGGATTATTTTTGACCCGCAGCAGCCTTGATTTGTGGCAGGCGCTGATCAACGCATACAAATTTGCGATGTTTTGCGTGCCGTTTCCTGGCGTGGCTTGTCAGATGTATGTCGTGAAGCAGATGACCAACATTGCGCCGTCCATTTTCCACGGTAATGGCATTGCACCGGTTCCTCCCGGCGCGGGCGGAAAAATAATTCAAAGGATTTCGCGTTCGCGTTTGTCTGACCGTGTAAAAGAAAGCCTCATGGCCGACGCCGACGCAGATTTGGTGTTGCAAAGTCAAAATGGCGACCCGGCGGCTTTTGAGGCGCTGATACGCAATCATCAACACATGGTCCATTCGCTGACATATCGGATGACCGGCTCGCTCGCGGACGCCGAGGATCTCGCGCAGGAGACGTTCATCCGCGCCTACGAGCAGATCGGCGGCTTTCGCGGCACGTCGAAATTTTCCACCTGGCTTTACCGCATTGCCGTCAACACCTGCCTGAACTGGCGTCAAAGCGAGGCGCGGCGGTTCCGGATGCAAACAAATTGCGCG
Organism: Verrucomicrobiota bacterium; assembly: GCA_049519195.1. GTDB lineage: Bacteria > Verrucomicrobiota > Verrucomicrobiia > Limisphaerales > UBA11358 > UBA11358. The sequence continues at coordinate 1,648 of JBEKRA010000045.1, read as the reverse complement.
GAGGAATTTGCCGCCCGGCGCGCGGACGGGGAAAATCCGCCCGGCGATCAGGCTGGCGAAGTTCAGGCCGCGCTGCTGAAATTGCCCGCCAAGCAGCGCGCCGCCATTGTGCTGACGATTTATGACGGACTGAACCACGCCGAGGCCGCGCGGGTTCTGGGCTGTTCGGAAACCACCGTGTCGTGGCGCGTGTTCGCCGCGAAACGGAAATTGAAACGGCTTTTGACGGCAGGGCGAGCCGCGCCACGCGAACCGCTTGCACGCCGTGAACAGCGCGCCGAAGACTGCGCGCTCCGCCAGCCATGAACGATTTAGAACTGGAATCGAAACTGAAAAGCGTCCGCGTGCCGGAGCGCCCGGACGAGTATTGGGACTATTTCCCGTCGCGCCTCCGCGTGCAGTTGCGCCGCGAGCGCCGGGAATTCGCGCCGCGAAGCGCCTGGCGTCCGCGGCTCGCGTGGGCGGGCGGTTTGGCGCTGGCTGTGGCGCTGGTTTTTGCCTGTGTCCGGTTTCATCCGCTCCAGACCGCATCCCTCGCCATCACGAAACAGCAGCGGCAATTCCATGCGCAACTCGCGCGGCTGGACGCCGGGCTGCATGTGCTGATGCTGAACACGGACGGTATGGGTTATCTGCTGACCGAGGCGGATTGAAAATTGATTTATGCCGACGCAAAAGGTCCAGGCCGCTGACGAAAAAGTTTCCGCCGCATCCGCGCCGGAGGTTCTGGAAAATCTCGTCCGACTCGCCGAGCGCGCCGGCGCGAGCGACATCCATCTCCAGATGCGCGGCAAATCCGCCGAGGTCGGTTTCCGGCTCGACGGCATCATCACACCCGGACGCGAACTGCCCGCCGAAATCGCTGACCGGGTTTTCGGCAGGATTAAATTTCTCGCGCGGCTGAAAACGTATCAGGAAACGCTGCCGCAGGACGGGCGCATCGCCCACGACGAACTCAAAAGCCAGAACGACATCCGCGTCGCCACCTATCCGACCGTCACCGGCGAAAAAATCGTGCTGCGGCTGTTCAATTCCGAAACGGCGAAATCACTCGGCGAATTGGGTTTGCCCGCCGCCGCGAATGCCGAACTGGAAAAATTTCTCCGGCAAACCTCCGGCCTGCTGCTGCTAACCGGCCCGGCGGGCAGCGGCAAGACCACGACGATTTACGCCTGCCTGCGCCACCTCGCCGAACTCGGCGGACGCCACATCATCACCGTCGAGGACCCGGTGGAGCAGGTCGTTCCCGGCACGATGCAGACCGAGGTCAACGAAGCCATCGGCCTCGATTTCGCCCGCGCCGCGCGGCATTTGCTCCGACAGGATCCGCAGGTGCTCATCATCGGCGAGATCCGCGACGAGGCCACCGCGCAACTTGCCGTCCGGGCCGGGCTGACCGGGCATCTCGTGATATCCACGCTGCACGCCGGCTCATGCAAGGGCGTTTTCGAACGTCTGCTGGCGATGTGTGCCGACCATTCCGCCGTTGCCAGCGCGGTGGAACTCGTCCTGAACCAGCGGCTCATCCGCAAGGTTTGTTCGGCATGCGACGGCGCCGGTTGCGAGACCTGCCTGCACACGGGCTATTGCGGTCGTGTGCCGCTGGTCGAATGGCTGCGGGTGGATGAAGGAATGCGCGGCCAAATCC
>JBEKRA010000044.1:0-10117 GCA_049519195.1 Verrucomicrobiota bacterium | reverse complement strand
AGTTGGTCAGATTACGCAAATTCGGCGTCGCGGCGGTCCAACTCTCCGTGGTGCCCTGCAAATTCAACACCCCCATCGGCGACTGGGCGCCAGCGCCATTGGTCGTCAGCGTCAGGCCCACGCAGTTCAGATTCAAGTTGTCCAGAATATTATAGACATCGCTGATCACGATGTTGTTGGAGCCGTGGAGGGACAGATCCCACACCTCCGCGGGCGCGGTGGGCGCGGCCTGGTTGGCAATGATGGCCACGCGATAATCGTTGGTCACCGTGTAGGAATTGGTCGAAACTGGCAAGCTGTTCGAGTAAGTGATGATGGAATTCGTGACGAGAGTGGTCCACCTGGTGCTCCAAGCCTGCGCGTAGCCGTTCCAAGCCGGCACGAACGGCTCCAAAAGGTTGGTGGCGACCAGGTTTCCGTTGGTGAAGCCCACGTTGAAGGACGAGTAGGGCGCGGAAATGGCCGCGTTGGCGCTGCCAGTCATCTGGTTGGACGACGTCACCGAAAGGTAATTCGCCCCCGAAATCTGCGCGTAGGTCAAGTCCAGGTTGCTGGTGGCGCTGATCAGGATCCTGCCGGGCATGACGGCAAGAGGATTATTGGTGTTCAATGTCACGCTGGTGATGGGCACGGTGGTGGGCACACACTCCAAGTCCGCAAACGAATAGTAGTTGGTGATGGCGCCAGCGGGAAACGGCTGGAAGGTGAGGTTGGGCGAGGCAATCGTGCCGCCGGGCACCATCGGGGCGCTGGAAACCGTGGCCGTGAAATTATTGGGGATACCCGTGGCACTGACTAACTGCAAATTGTTGGCGACGCCCTGGAGATAATCATCCGTGACATACAAATAATTATTGGCAGCAAGCCCCGTCACCGGATCAATGTAACTGCCCACGAATTCAACCGTCACCGTGTCTTGTCCCGCCTTGTTGCCGGCGTTGGCGGGCATATAAACATTGAAGGTAGTGGACGGATCGTTGTTGGCGACAAAGACATAATCGTAAATGATGTCATTGGTCGAGACGTCGGTTTCGTGCTCATAGGGCGTGGTCGGCAGTGGCGACGGCGATGATAAGCCTGGTTCAGGATATCCATCGCCAAATGGATAATACCATTCGGCCGGTGTCACATTTCCCATCCGGACGAGCGACGGCGATGCGTTGGAGGCGGTCAAATAAACACTCGGATCCCAGTCCACATTCGTATCCTGCCCGAAGCCGGCATAATAGATGGTGCCGGAATTGGGGATGGCCGCCACCGACCCCTTGGTGCCGCCACTCCCGGACCCCAGCATCAGGGTGCTGCTGCTCAAATCCACATTCTGGCCGACGACCGAAATCAAACCGCTTCCGGCGGCCGAGGTCGTAACGGTCCCGGTCCCGCCGGACACGATCACAGTGACCGTGGAGCCGCCCACAGTCACCGTGCCGCCGGGCATAGAGATATTTGTCGCGTTGACAGCAAATTCGGAGCCGCAACTGATGGTGGCCGGATTGAAGAAGTTGGCGGCCATCAAATGCACCGTGCTGCCAAACGCGTTGGTGATCTGCGTGTCAAACATGAACCCGGTGTCGGAAATCATCGTCCCGTTGTTGGTGTAATTCAGCGTGTTCCACGTCTCAAACAAGACCAATGTTGAGCCTGATGTGGAAAAATCAACTTCGAATGGAGTGGCATTGTTGACAAAATTGGTCGCGTGGACGTTCGGCGGGAAGTCGGGTGGAACGGTGTAGAGCACCGGGTAATCAATTTCATACAACGGGTCCACCGCCAGCGCCACGCGCGCCAGCGCTAGGCACAGCAGCGCGCACCGCAACGGCCATCGCAAAAGCCGGGCGCCGCCAGCCATCAAGTATTTTATCTGATTCATCATGGCGTTCAGTGGATTCTAATTTGATAATTCCAACTTACCGACCGTCCTAAAGAATCGGTCAGTTGAATGGCAAAGTCAAACGTGCCGGGCGGGTTGTTATGCGGCGTGCCGGAAAGCGTCCCGGCGGAATTGGCCGAGGCGAGGGACAGTCCCTGCGGCAGCGCCGAGGACCCGGGTGCCAGCCCCCACGTGTAAGGCGCGGTAAAGGCGCCGCCTGTCGCCGTAAAGGTGATGTTCGTGTAGGCGACGCCATTGGTGCCGTCCGGCAAAATCCCCGCCGGCGGCGTGGCCTGGATCAACATCTGGTTGACCAGGTTCTGGATGCTGGTGCCGTTGGGATAGACCACGGGATCATTGGTCGAGTCATCAAATGTCGCCCAAATCACCCCCACGAGCGATTGATCCAGTTCGTTCAAATAAGGGAGCGACGAATTGGTGGTGATGCCATAAGAAGACAAGGGGCCATTCAAGAATAAATTCCCGGCCTTGTTATAGGTGAACGTCGACGGAGTGGTGATGGTGCCGGGACCGGCGAGATTCGGCAGGATGTTGGCCTGATTGAATGTGACGTTGCGCCCAAAGGCACCGTAATTGGGAAGCGCGCCCGTGAGCGGCTCATCATTCGCCGAGAGCAGTATGTCCGGCTGCGTCACGACGCGCTGGAAGTGTTGAACCACCGTCTGGCTGTTCGTAATCAGTGTCATCGTATAAAGATTCGTGACGGGCTGGAAGAACTGGCCGAGCAGCGAATCGAAATTGGCCCGCACAAATTGAAGCTGCTCGATGCCCTCATACAAGCCGGTGGCCGGAGTGGCCTGACCGCAAATGATCGGCGCCGCCACGTAGGAATGATTTGTAAAATAGGTCACAAGGGACACCGAGCCGACAAATCCGATGGAGTTGGAAGCCCCCGTGCTGGTGTTGGTCACCGTAGCAATGAGATTGGTGGTCGCCACGACATTCGTAAGGGGAAAGCCGGGAGGCTGGGGAGACATGAAACTCCATCCGCACTGGCCCGCCGGAATGGTGAAATACTCCCCCGACGCGGCGTTGGTCAGGGTGATGATCTGGGTCGTGGTGTTGGTCACGACTGGCGGGGGATACGGCGAGCCGATGAGCGTCCCCAGCGAAACCGTCACGATGCTGGCGGACATGTTGGTGGAATAACTCAACACCACGTTGGCGCCGTTCAGGACGATATTGGGCGTGTTGGTGAGATTGGCATTGGTGATGACGCCGCCAAAAGTGTCCTGATACACATTCGTCCAACCGGATGTGTATCCGTTCGTCACTACGCTGATAACCGGCACCCCGGGATACGGGGTGCCATAAATGGTCGTGACCGTGGTGGCAACGATCGGCGTGTAAATGACGACGAAATTCGTCGTGGAACTCGTCACCGTGACCCCCGGAAACAAGCCCGGAATCAGCCCTGGCGCATTGGTCAGCGAGGCCACCAGCAGCGTGTTCAGGTTGGCGGTGGTAATGACGGTATAGAAATTGGTGGTGGTGGTCTGGATCACGCTTCCTGCCGCCGGCGTCTCAAAGTTGGGGTTGTTCGAGGTCATGAGATACCGCAGCCCGGCAACGTCATCCCGCGTCAGGCCGGTGAAAAAAGTGCCGGGAAACGAATTAGCCGCCCCGGACAAAAGTTGTTCCCCCTCCCCGGCCACCGAGGTCCACGCGTCGGCAAATGGGTCCACCGGCACGGTTTGCGCAAGGAATTGAAAATCATAACTCGGGTTCGGTGTGCAATTGGGAAAATAGAGGATGTGGAACGTGTAAAGCGTGTCGTTCACGTAAGGAGAGTAAGGCGCGTTGGCGTAAGGGTTGTTTTGAAGCGGGACCACCACCGAACTATCCACTGTGTAATTCCGCTGCACCACCTCGAATTCCTCGTCATCCGGACAGACGCCGGGCGGAGGGCCGGTCGGAAGATAGGCCTGGTGCAAGTCCCACACATAACGTTCCGGCCATGCCAGCCCCATCTGCTCCACCAGCGCCCAGAGCGTCAGGGATTTGATGTCCGTCAGCCCCAGCGCCAATGCCTCATAATTGACGTGCTGGGAATTCAAGGGGAACTCTTCCAGCGAAGGCTTATAGCCATCCACCCCGATGGGGCCTGTGTAGCTGTTGCTGAAGACCGCGTTCATGATGGCGAACGCCTGGTCCGCCGGCACGACTCCGTTCGAAGTGGAACCGAAGAAGTCGAGGAAACTCGCGTCATACGCGTAATAAATAGTCCCTATGTTCCGGCGGTATTCCTCGCCAATGTTCTTCGGCCCGGTGGATAAAGCGTCAATCGTGCGCTGCGGATTGTAACCGATGGCCGGCGTCTGCCATGAATCGCCGCCGTTGCCGACGGGTCCTATCGGCGACCATCCCCAAGCCGCCGGCAGGCCGACCACCAGCAGAACCAGCCACCAAAATCTTTTGATTGTTCGCAACATGTTCATTTCATCAATGCAGGAGCAACACCTGGAAATAACCCGCCGGCTTGCCGCCAACATAAATTGAGTCATTGGTTCCCGCCGCAAACCGCGGCGAGCCGAAATTGAACCACGAACTCAAATTCGTGCTCTCCTGCACCTGATAAGTCAGCCCCGGCTGCGTGTTCCACTTCAGGAACATTCCCTGCGAGGTCTTGGCCAGCGACGTCTGCAGCCATGTGCCGGAATCGAACGGACTCCCGCCCGATTGGAACACCTTCAGCAATGCCGGCCCGCCGGGAGCCGCCGGCGAACTGGCCGCCGGCCAGAAATTCGTGTGATAAACGCCGCCGAAATATCCGCCGAAATATGCCGCCATCCACTCGTAAGGAATGCCGCCCCAATTCAACCCGCTCCAAGTCGTGTTGGTTGTGGCCGCCGACAGCGACGATTGACGCCCGCTGGTCGTGACGTAGCCCATCTGGAACCAATGCGTGCTGTTGGTCTTCAAACCGTAGGCCGCCGTCATCGTCCATTGGTTGGTCGCGTGGGAAACCAGCGCCGTCGGCGAATTGGTGCCATCGGCATACACTTGGTAGTTGGAAACGGCGACGCCCGACATCGCGGCCCACGAGACCTGCAACTGCGGTTGATAGACGCCATTGCTCAACGTGAACGGCGCCCAGACAAACGGCGCGTTCATCGTCGGCAGGATGGTCGCCAGGTTGACGTTGAGGTAACGCTGCGCGAACAAATCAAAACTGTTCGGCAGACCGTTGAAGTCGGTCCAAATCACGACAAATTGATTGGCGCCGTCCGACGCGACGGCCTGCTGCATTTGCGGGCCGGCGGTGGTGGTATTGACGCGAAATTCGCCGCCCACCGGCGCGCCACCCGCATGCAAAAATTGTCCGTAAACGCCCTCGCGCGAACCGTCCTGGCCCAGGCTCGTCCAGACCACCAGATAGTCCGTCCCGATGGAACTGACGCGCGGCGCATATTGGTCGCCATACAGGGACTTGTTCACATATCCGATCGCGCCGCCGACACCCCCGCTGGTAAACGAGCGCGCGAAAATGTCCCAGCCGTTGTGGAAGTTCACCAGGTCGCGAGCGCCCCAAACCACCATGAAGCCGCCGTCCGAGCCGGCGGCCACGGACGGATTGGCGCAAGGAGAGAAATTTGAATTGACGAGGAATTCATTGCCCGCCGGGACACCGCTGCCGCTGTAAAGCCGGGCGTAAATGTCCACACTCGGCTGCATTGCCGCGATCCCGGACAACTTGGAGGAGGCGGTGTTGGTCCCCAGACTGGGCGCGGTTGACCGTTCCTGTTCCGAAACCCACGCGACGACAAACCCGCCGCCGGCCAGCGCCGCCAGCGCCGGCGCGCGCTGGTTGTAATTCGCGAACTGGTTCACCAGAAATTCGCCTCCGACCTTCTGGCCGGCCGGCGAGAACACCTGGCCGTAAACGTCCAGCATGCTGTTGGAACCCGCCTCGTTGTAACTGCTCCACGCCACCACCACGTTGCTGTTGTTCAGCACGGCCACGACGGGATTCATCTGAAAATTGTTTGTGGGCACGCTCACCACCGTGTCCGTCGTGGTCAGCCACGTATTGGTGGCGGACAAAAAGCGCGCATAAACATGCTGGTATCCTTTCAAGCCGCCCTGCCAAACAAAAACCGCGCCGCCGTTCTTCAACAAGGCCACACGCGCGTTTTCCTGATCATTCGTGCCCGTCACATTCACCGGATGATCCGACCAGGTGGGATCCGCTGACAGGTTCGAATCCAGCCGCGTCGCGCTCACGCCCCAGCCGCTGCCGTCGGTGACGTTGTCCTGCCAGACGACAAAGCCGCCCGCCGGGCCAACCGCCACGTCGGGCCAGACCTGGTCGCCCGGCATCGAGCCGGCAACGGCGTATTCCATTCCGTTGGTGGTGTAATAATTAGTCTGGCCAAAAACGGCAGCAGGCAGCGCGAGGAACAACCCCCAGCAAAAGCAAATGGCGGCCACGCGGGCAAAATGCAACGGCATAGACAACGTCGAAAACACTAAACGCACCAGGGCATTTTGTCCAAAAATACTTTTGGCAAAATGCAACCGGCGCGGCTGCCGGCACGACCGCGCCGCGCGGCCGCCCGCCGTCCCGTTATTTATCCAGCTATGCAAATTCATGTTCTCAATTCAAAATCAAAACCGCCTGCCGCCCGCCCGCCGCGCCTTCCAGCGCCGCGAGCATTCCCTTGAACCCCCAGCGCGCGAACAACTCACGCAGCCGCCCGGCATCCGCCGGTTTTCCCGCCAGTTCCGCCGGCGAAAAATCGCACGGCAAATCGTCTTTTAACCGCACCATCTCCAAGTTGCGCCGCACCGCGTCCGCCGACCCGCGCAACGCGCCGCGCACTTTTTCCGGCTTCACCTCGTCCAGCCGCCGGAACAATTCCGCGACCGAACCGAACCGGTTCAGCAAACCGGCGGCGGTCTTCGGTCCGATTCCGGGCACGCCCGGAATGTTGTCCACGCTGTCGCCCATCAAACTCAACCAGTCCACAATCTGCGACGGCTCCACGCCGGTTTTGGCGCGGACCTGCCCGTCCGTCCAGACCGTCTCACTCTTGTCGCCCGGGTTCAGCAATCCGACCCGTGCCGACACCAACTGCATAAAATCCTTGTCGGCGCTGGCGATGACCACCGCCATGCCCGCGTCCGCCGCGCGCCGCGCCAGGCACGCGATGTAATCATCCGCCTCGACCCCGTCGCGGCAGAATGACGCGATCCCCGCCGCGTTAAGATAGCTCACGATTTCATCGAGCTGCGGCTTCAAGTCGTCCGGCATTTCGGGCCGGTGCGCCTTGTATTCCGGCAGCATCGCCGTGCGCTCCGCGCTCAAGCCGCCGTCCCACACCACCATCAAATGCGTCGGCGCGACGGTCGCGCGCATTTTCTCCAGCATCTTGACGAAGCCGTAAATGGCATTCGTCGGCCCGCCCGACGGCGACCGCAACCCGCGAATCGCGTGAAACGCGCGATAGGCGTAGGCGTGCCCGTCAACAATCAGCAACTTCATAAGCAAAGCAGAAATCAGAAATAAGAAATCATTTCTGCTTTCTGCTTTCCCAATTTCCACTTTTCATTTTGCCGGCGGCGGCGCGGCGGCGGCGCCAGCGGCTGCCGGGTTGGGCTGGAACGTCTGGCCTTCCACCACTGGCTGCGCCGGAATGGTCACCGGGTTGAACGGCAGTTCGTCGTCCGAATGCACGCGGTTTCCCGCCGGATCCACTATCGTGGCCGTCACAAAAATCATCAGGTTCTTCTTCGAGGTCGTCTTGGACTGGCTTTGGAACAGGCGTCCAAAGAGCGGCAAATCGCCAAGAAACGGCACCTTGTCCTTGGTGGTGTTGATTGACGAGGAAATCAATCCGCCCAGAATGACCGTCTGGTTGTCCCAGATGTTCACCGTGGTGACGATTTCCCGCACGCTGAAGTGGGGCAGAACGGTCGGCAGCGTCGAGGTTCCACCAGCTGTTGATGCGGCGCCGGGAGTGTAGCCGGGAACCGTCGGCACGGTGTCATATTGCAGGAACTGCAACACTTGGGGAATCAACGTGAGATTGACCGTGTAACCATCCGACAAAACGTAAGGCACCACGTCCAGCGTTGGGCCGATTTCAAACTGCTGCGTATTCGGAACAATGGCGGAACTTTGCACCGTGATGGGGCTGCTGCCGTTGGCGCCGTTGGCGTTGTTGGCGAGGCCGTTGTTGCCGTTGTTGCCATTGTTGCCGTTGTCATATGAAAAGCCGGTGAGGATGAACTCGATTTCGGTCGCGCGCATCTGGGTCTGGCGGCCGCTGGTGGTGACAGCTTCCGGCTCGGCCAGCGTTTGCACGCCGCCGCGCTGCTCGAGGGCGTGGAGCACCACGCGGAAATTCGGGTCGGTCAAAATGCCCGTGATGGTGGCGAGCGTGTTGCCGGAATTGCGCAGGCCGCTGGTGAGCTGCTGGTCGGTGGCCGACGGCGCAATCACGTTATGTGCACCATTCGCATCAACCACTCCTGGAAATGGACCGCCTGATGAGGTGGTCAGCGATTGCTGACTGCCGCCGCTGGCAACGACCTTCCCGTTAATAAAATTACCCAAATACCAGTCAAAGCCCAGCGCCGTGTTGTCATCCTGTCCCACTTCGATGAACCTGGTCTTGATGTGGACTTGAGGCGCCACTTGATTCAACGCCTGAATGGTCCGTTCGATGGTGTCCAATTCGCCGGGCGTGGCCTTCACAAACAGCAGCCCCAAACGGTCATTGAAGGCGATGCTCCTGCCAACCGCGGACAAATTCACCCCGATGGCATTGAAGAAATTCAGCGCCGCCGTGCTGACATCCTGCATCTGGGTGGAGGATGGATTGATGTAACTCAAACCGCCGACGCCGGTGCCGCCGCCGCCACCGCCATTAATGCCGCGGTTGTTGCCGCCTTGGTTGCCGCCTTGGTTGCCGCCTTGGTTGCCGCCTTGGTTGCCGCGGTTGTTGCCGCCTTGGTTGCCGCCTTGATTGCCGCCGCCCGTAACATACACCACCGGCACTTGGGCGCCGCTGATATTGCCGCCTTGATTGCCGCCTTGGTTGCCGCCTTGGTTGCCGCCTTGATTGCCGCCTTGGTTGCCGCCTTGATTGCCGCCTTGATTGCCGCTGCTGTTGCCATTGCCGCTTGAGGAACTATTGGCGCTGCCAAAAGTTGTTGTGGACACATTTTGCAGACCTTCGTAAAACGTGTTTGGATTCACTTTAAACACGCGCATTTCGAGTGTCGGCGGTTCCGGCCCGGCCGGTTTGACCGAAATGACCACCGCGTAATCTTCAACGGAGTATTTGATGGGGCGACTCGCCACCAGCACCAACGCGTCCAGCGCGTTGTGGAACGAAACGTCGTTCAACGCCAGTTTGACGTTGATGGTGCTGCAGTCCGCGCTTTCGGGGGCGCCGCCGGGGGCCGTAGGCGGTATTTGCATCCCGGGGTTTTGATCAAGCGGAACCGGACCACCGCCGGGCACCGGACCACCGCCGGGCACACTGCTGGCTTCCACGTTCGGATTGAATAGAAAGTTGATGCCCTTCTTGTCAGGGTCGCGCAGTTTTGATTGATCGATCAGATAATGGATGACTTCGCACAAGGGCAGGCCGTCCCCTTCAGACCAGGAAATTGCATCCAACCGGAGGGTGTCCAGTTTGCGATAGAGGACTTCGCGCCCGACGCCGGTGTGAATGTCGTAGTTGGTAACATAAGGATTCGGCACGGGCAACCCGATGCCAACCTTCGGCGAAAACGCCGACGCCACCTCAACCATGCTGTTTTGCGCCTGGGTCGTGCGATTGTGTTCTTCGCGGGCGTAGTTGGCTTGTTTGACCAGATTCAAATAATAAAACGCGCCCTGGTTGTCCGGATCCAATTTCAAGGCTTGATCCAGCTTGGCTTGGGCCTCCTCGAATTTGCCCATTTCATAAAGCAGCTTGCCGTCCTGCACCAGCGTGGCGGCCGCCAACTTGTCATTTGCCACCTGCGGAATTCGTTCCAGCGTGGCGGTGTCGGGCACATGGCCTTTCAGTGCCGCCATCGTCCGGTCGTTTTCCTTTTTGAAGGCGAGCGCGGCGGGATTGTGCGGATCCACTTTCAAGGCGCGGGTGACTTGGGTGTCGGCTTCCGGCAAATTTCCGTTGCGCTGGGCCTGTCGCGCGAGTTCCAGACGCATGGCGACGAGGCCGGAAATGGCCTGGGCGGTCTCGGCGTCAATGCCGGAACCAATCTGAT
>JBEKRA010000043.1:0-10129 GCA_049519195.1 Verrucomicrobiota bacterium | reverse complement strand
CAGGCGCTTCTTGCGGCGGCGGTCGCGGTAGGCGTAAACGCGTCCGTGGTCAACGGCGTCGGAGGCGTAGCGGTAAAGTTTGGAGCGCTTCAGGCGGTAGCCCTTGGCGGCGGTGAGCATTCTTCCGCGGCGTTTGCGGGAAGCTGGGGAGTTGGTAACTCGCATAAGATTTTACAGCGTTGGATTTTTGTCGGCGATCAACCGCGATGGCTGAAAGGCATGCTTTGCGTGATGCGATAGGCATCCGTCTTGTCCACCACGGCAACCTTGCCAAGGCGGCGGCGGCGCTTTGCGTTTTTGGACTGGGCCAGATGGCGGCGACCGGCGCGGAAGCGCAGGACTTTGCCGGTGGCGGTAATTTTGAACCGCTTGGCCGCGGATTTATTCGTTTTGATGCCTTTGGGACGTCGCATAAATTCAATTCAATTGCAAAAGAGCGTGGAATTTATGCCATTCCGCGCTTGGAGGCAAGCGTGATTTTCCCGATTTTTCCGATTTTGGCTTGTGCGCTCTTGAACCGCTACGGGCTGTTGGTGTTCAACAGCGACGGCACGGGCGAAACCACCGGCGCTGAACTGGCGGGGGTCATGTCAATCGGCGCGCCGTCGTTCAGTTGTTTCAGCACGTCCGCGGTCAAATCAATTTCAGGAACGCTATAGACCACGACGGGTGTGACGCTGGCCGCTTGCGCCGATTTGTCAATGACCAGCGTGTAACCGCCGGCCTTGGCAACGGTGTTCACGGTGGTCTGGATGCGGGCCAGGATTTTTTCGCGCATCTGTAACTTCTGGTCGTTCAGGGTGGCCTGCGCCTGGCGTTCATATTCGTCAATGGCCGTGCGGCGTTCCTCCAATTGCTTCAGCTTGTCGGCGGCGGCCTGTTGGCGGCGGGCGCGCTCGCCGGCGGAAATGGACTGGTCATTCGCCTGTTGCAAAAGCTGCTGATACTCGTCACTGGCCTTCTTCAAATCGTCCTTCATGCCTTTGTCATCCTTGGCGAGCTGGGTGGCGCGATCCTGGATGGCGGCCTGCGCCAGTTTGGTTTTGTAATAATTGGTGAAGGTATTGCCCAAATCCACCGTGGCTATTTTGGTTTGCGCGAGGGCGGAGCCGCTGAAAAAAGCCAGCAGCAGAACCGCCGGAACAATCGTTCGCAAAATATTTTTCATGAGGGGAGGAAAACAGAATCCCGCCGGCAACGCCATCCTAAAATTGCCGGGTGTAGCCGACTCCAAACTGGAACTTGCCGGAGGGTCCGTTGTATTGGTCATGCGTGATGGGGATGCCGTAGTCCAGCCGCAAGGGGCCGAGGTGCGGAATGTCCAGTCGCAAACCGACGCCGTAGTCGTCGTTATAATTTCCGGAGAATGAATACGGCTGCACGCCGACCGCGCCGATGTCGTAGAACAAGGCAAAACGCAGGCTTGGCCCGCTGTCTTTTTCCAGAATGGGGATGCTGTATTCCAGCGAACCAAACCAGAAGTTGTCGCCGCCGATCGGCTCGTCCACGGCGGTAAAACCCGGCTCGCGCGGCGAGACGTTGCGATATTTGAAGCCGCGCAACGAGTAAAGGCCGCCTAGATAAAACCGGTCGTAAAACGGCACGTCGCCGGAACTCAAGCCGCCGGCGACGCCGGCGCGTCCATTCGCCTCAAGCACGTGGCCTTTGAACAGGCCGGGGAAATACCAAGCGGTCTTGGCCTCCAGCTTGTAATAATCCCGGCTGCCCACGTTAATTTCCGGATCGAACTCCGTGCGCTGGCCGTGGTTCGGCAGCTTTGTGCTGTTGCGCGTGTCATAGGCGAGTCCAACGCCGAAGCGCTGGAACAAATGATCGCCAGACTCGCTCAAGATGGCATTCGGCGCCGTGACATTGTTCATGGAAATGCCGACATCTTCAACAGTGTAACTGACGCTGCCGATGAGAAAGTCGCTCCCCAGCGCGCGGGTCAGGCTCAAGCGCGCGCCGGTGCGGGTTTCATCAAAGAGGTTGTTGGGACTTTCGTAATTCATTTGGTGCCGGTAAAGGCCCACGCCGAGCGACAGCTTGCGGTTCAAAAACCACGGCTCGGTGAAATCCAGTTCATAGTCCTGCTGCTTCGTGCCCAACTGGACAAACAGCCGCATTTTCTGCCCGCCGCCCGTGAAATACGGAGGATGGAACAAATCGAAATTGCCCTGCGTGATTTCCGCAAAGCCGACCAGCCCGGAATCTGAATCAATCCCCGCGCCAAGCGTGAACTTGCCGGTGTCCTTCTCCTCCACGTTCACCTCAAGATTTTTGCGCCCGGCAATCGGCGGGTCGGTCGGCTCCGGCTGCAAATCCACCTTGTCAAAATAGTCCAGCCCTTCGATGCGCTGCTTGCTGATTTTGACGCGCACCATGTCGAAGACTTCGCCCGGCGCAATGGCCAGTTCGCGCCGGATGACTTTGTCCTTCGTCTTGATGTTGCCGCGGATGTCAATGTGCTCCACGCGCGCCTTCTGCCCCTCGTCAATCTGAAATTCCAAATCCATCGTGCCAGTGTCCAGATTCGGAATGCGGATGGCGCGCAGCGCCAGGCCGCGCTGCACGTCAATGTGACCCTTGCTGCCGTAGAAATCCTCCAGCGCCTGCATGTCCTTGGTCAGGCCGTCGGGCGTAAAAGTGTCGCCAGCGTCCATCGCCAGATGGTTCGGCCCGAGCTTGTCATTCGAATGTTGGAAGTCGTGGACAAATTGCAGTCCGGCGCGAATCGCGGCGTCATCGAAAAGTTTGTTGCCGGTGAACTTGACCGAGCCGACCTTGTATTGCTTCCCTTCCTGGACGCAAAACTGGATCGCCATGATGTTCGTCTTCGGATGCTCGAATTTCACGTCTTTGATTTCAAAATCCAGGTAGCCGTGATTGCGGTAAAATGCCGTCAGCGCGTCCTTGTCGTCGTAAAACTCGTCCTGCTTGAACACGCCGCTGCCCGTCAGCCACGAAAACATCCAATGTTTCCGTGTCTTGATCTGTTTGCGCAACTGCTTCTGCGGAAACGCCGACGCGCCGGCAAACTGGACCCGCGTAATCTTGACCTTCTTGCTTTCGACAATCTGAAACGCGACCGAAGCGCGGCCCGCCGCCTCGTCAAACGTGTCAAAGACGTATTTCACCTGCGTGCCAGGATAGCCGTATTTCTCGTAGAGCTTTTTGATCTCCTGAACGTCGGCGAACAATTTTTGCTCGTCCAGCGGTTCGCCGGCCTTAACCGTGATTTTTTTCTTCAGCTTCGAATCGCTCAATTTTTTGTTGCCGGTGATCTTGATGTCCGTGATACGCAGGTTCGCCTGCACGGTGTAGGTCACCACCACGCCGCCATCGTCCTGCGGATCAACGGAAACACGGATGTAGTAAAGCTGGCCGGTGCCGTGAAGCGAATGGATGTCCTGCTCGGTCACGCTTGGGCGGTAAATGTCCCCGGCCTTGAGGCTGATGTTGGCGCGTATGAACTGCTCGCTGACCGACGCGGGGCCGACATATTTGATGTCCACGCGGTCCACTTTCGGGCCGGCGGCCTGCGGCCACGCGACTTGCGCGCAGCCGAGCAACAGCCAGATTCCGAAAAGGCGAAAAAATAATTTCATCGCCTATCGCTCCATT
Organism: Verrucomicrobiota bacterium; assembly: GCA_049519195.1. Lineage (GTDB taxonomy): Bacteria > Verrucomicrobiota > Verrucomicrobiia > Limisphaerales > UBA11358 > UBA11358. The sequence goes on along the minus strand of JBEKRA010000043.1, from coordinate 6,505 downwards.
GGCACGTCTTCATCACTGACTTTGGCTGCGCTTTCAAATCGAGTGTAAGATTTCAAGAATGTCAAATTCACGTCGCCCGTCGGGCCGTTGCGCTGTTTCGCAATCAGCAGATTGATCGGCACGCCGTCCGCTTCTTCCGTGTTCCCGTCTTCGTCTTCGCCCGCGTTCGGTTTATACAGCAGACCAACCAGGTCGGCGTCCTGTTCAATCGCGCCCGACTCGCGCAGGTCGCTCAACCGCGGTTTGCGGCTCTTGTCCCGCTCCAGCTCGCGGTTCAACTGCGAGAGCACCAGCACCGGCGTCTTTAATTCCTTCGCCAGCGCCTTGAGGCCGCTGGAGATGTCCGAAATCTCCTGCTGCCGGTTCTCCTGCGAACGCCGCGCAGTAGAATGCAGCAACTGCAAATAGTCAACCACGAAAAGCTTGATGCCGTGCATCTGGTGCAGCCGCCGCGCCCGCGCCCGCAACTGCAAAATCGAAAGCCCCGCCGAATCGTCAATGAACAATTTGGAGTTCGCCAGCCTTCCGGCCGCGTTCGTCAATTTCGGGAAATCCGCCTCGCTCATGAATCCCTCGCGGATGCTCCGCAGGTTCACGCGCGCAATCGAGCACATCATCCGCAACACCAGCGCCTCCGCGCTCATTTCCAGGCTGAACACCGCCGCCGGCAGTTTTTGCTCCAGCACGACGTTCTCGACGATGTTCATCGCCAGCGACGTCTTTCCCATGCTCGGCCGCGCCGCGATGACGACCATTTCGCTGCCGTGCAAACCATCCGTCATCCGGTCCAGATCCGCGTAACCCGTCCCCAGGCCCGTGAGCGTGCCCTTGCGGCTGAAGAAATTTTCAATCGTCCCGATGGCCTTGCCGACCAGTTCCTTGGTTGTCAGCGCGTCGCTTTGCGAGCGCGATTCGCTGATGCGCAGCACGTCGCGCTCCACCTCATCCAGCAGCGCGTCCACCTCGCCCTCGTAATCATAAACCCGCCCGACGACCTCCGTGCAGGTCTGGATCATCTTCCGCAGCAGGTATTTTTCGCGGACGATGTCGAGGTAATAACTCAAGTTCGCCGCACTCGGCACCGCGTCCTGAAGCTGCGACAGATACGCGATGCCGCCGACCTGCTCCAGAAGCTGCTTGTCCTTGAGCCGCTGCTGCAACGTGATGACGTCAATTGGGATCCGGGAGTCATACATTTCAAACAATTCAGCCTGGATTGTCTGATGCCGAAGGTCGTAATGCGCTTCAATCCCGACGCCCTTCAACTTTTCGATGACCTCGCCGACGCAATCATTTGGCGAAAGCAATTGGCAGCCGAGAACTCCCTGCTCCATGTCCAAGGCATGGGGCGGCAGGCGGTCCAGTTTTATCGGGTCCGATGCGGAAACATTTTTGCGGCGGCGCGCCTTCTTCAAATCCGCCGCGGCGCCGGCGGCTTCGGAAACGGAATCAATCATGCGACAAGGAAACTCCGCCGTTCATTTTGCGGCAAGCGAAACTTGTTTTTTTTATCCCCAAAGTTATTCGCCGGCGCAATTTCAAACATCATTCACTCCACTCGCCGGTTTGCAGATAGGGCTTGAGTTTTTCCTTGAGCGTCTCGCGACCGCGATGGATGAGCGATTTGGTGGCGGAAAGCGAGCAGTCCAAGACCTCCGCGATTTCCTCGTAGCTCAATTCGTCCTGCCGGCAAAGCAGGATGGCCGTGCGCTGGTTCTCCGGCAGTTCGGCCAGCGCCTCCTCGATTTTCCGCGCCAGCTCGCCTTGCAGCAGTTTGTCCGGCGGGGCGACTTGGGATTTGTCCTCGTATTGCTGGCGCGGCTGGTCCTCGTGTTCTGCGTGCATCTCCTCGATGGATTCGGCGGGATGGCGCGAGCGGCGGCGGATTTCGTTCAGGCACAAATTCCGCGCGATGGTGAATAGCCAGGTGGAAAATTTCGCGGTCTGCCGGTAGCGGCGGCGGGATTTCCATGCCTGAAGAAAAACATTTTGCGCCAGATCCTCGGCTTCGATTTCGTCGCGCAGCGAGCGGAAGACGAAATTCATCACGGGCTGCTTGTATTTTTCGACCAATTCCGCAAACGCCGCGCGGTCACCGCGCTTGGCGTGGAGCATCAGCACGGCATCGGGATCGGGTTGGACAGGCATCGCCGGTTAGTTTCAAGTTTCAAGTTTCAAGTTTCAAGCATTCAATCGAAAGCAGCTTGAAACTTGGGTCTGAAAACTTGAAACTATTTCGGTGCAGGATTTGCTGAAAAAAATCGAAGCCGCCGCCACAGCGCGTTTGACGCTGCCGGCGGACAGCACCGCCGCCGAAAAACTCGCGTGCTACAAGGGTTTTCTCAAGGTCCAGACGCACCGGCTCAAGTTGCTGCACCGGCAGGGCGCGGGCGGGCGCGAAATCTGCGCGGGCCGGGCGGCTATTCTGGACGCGCTGTTGCGGCATCTGTGGGCGGCGGCGAAAAGCAGCCTGTCCGCGCAGGCGCAGAAGGAATTTCCGCCACTGTCGCTGGTGGCAGTAGGCGGCTACGGCCGCGCGGAACTGAATCCGCACAGCGACATTGACTTCATGTTTCTGCACGACGGCCAGATCGCGGCGAACAAGCCGCTGCCGTATTTGTCCCGGCTGATTGACGGCGTGCTGTATCCGCTGTGGGACATCGGTCTGAAGGTCGGCCATTCGGTCCGCAGCATTGATGACTGCGTGAATGTCGCCAACACCGACATGCAATCCAAAACGTCGCTCATCGAGGCGAGGTTGATTGCTGGCGACGAGGCGCTGTTCAAAAAATTTCAAAAAACGCTCGTGGCGAAATGCGTTGATGGTTTTGAGGAAAAATACGTCGCCATGCGGCTGGAGGACCAGTCGGCGCGGCGCGCCAAATTCGGCAACTCGGCCTGCATGCAGGAGCCGAACCTCAAAAACGGCTGCGGCGGCCTGCGCGATTTCCAGAATTTGCTGTGGATGGCGTTTTTCAAATACCGCAGTCGTTCGCTTCGTGAACTGGAGCAGCGGGAATTCGTCGGCGAAACCGAGCGCAAACAACTCGAAGCCGCCTATGATTTTCTGCTGCGCGTGCGGACGGAACTGCATTATCACGCCAACCGCCCGCTGGACGCGATGGGAAAGAACCTGCAGCCCGCCGTCGCGAGCGGCCTTGGCTACCACGACCGCTCACCGAGCCAGCGCATTGAGAAATTCATGCGCGACCTCTACACGCACATGAGGAACATCCTGATCATCACGCGCACGCTCGAGCAGCGCATGGCCCTCCTGCCGGCGGAACCCAGCCGGCTTTCGCTGCGCGCGTGGCTCCCCAAACGCACCCCGACGGTGGAGCCGGTGGACGGTTTTTTGTTCCTGGACGGCGAGATTTGCGCCGCGTCCGACCGCATATTCCGCGACCACCCGCGGCGGTTGATGCGCGTTTTTCTCCAGGCGCAGCAGCGCGGCTTGAAATTGCACCCAGACCTCGCGCAGCTCATTCGCAGCGAGCTTTCGCTGGTGGACCGCGATTTTCTGAACGACGAGGGCGTGCGTGAAACTTTCCTGACGATTCTGGAACGCCGCGGCGAGGTGGCGCCGGTTCTGCGGGCGATGCATGAGGTGAATCTGCTCGGCAAATACATTCCTGAATTCGGCAAGCTCACCTGTCTCGTGCAGCACGAGTTTTACCATCAATACGCCGCCGACGAACACACGCTGGTTTGTCTCGAGCAACTGGATCGCGTGTGGGAGGCAAAGGACGAGCCGTATGCGCGTTACGCGCCGCTGTTTCAGAGTCTGGAACGTCCCGGGCTGCTCTATCTGGCGCTGCTGCTCCACGACGTGGGCAAATCGGAAATCCACAAAAAAGGTGATCATCCGCGGGTCAGCGCGGAGATGGCGATGCGCGCGGCGAAACGGCTGCGGCTGGAGGCCTCGGCGGCACGCCTGCTGCGCGTCATCATCGAAAATCATCTGCTCATGGCCAGCATGTCGCAACGGCGCGATCTCGACGACCCGTCGGTCATCAGCAATTTTGCCGAGCAGATTGAGACGACCGAGGCGCTCAACCTGCTCACGCTGCTGACGTTCGCCGATTCGCAGGGCACGAGCGACAAGCTGTGGAACGGCTTCAAGGACTCGCTGCTCTGGCAGTTGCACGATCTCGCGATGACGCTGCTCACCGGCGGCGCCGAATTCATCCGCGCCGAGGAGAAACAACGCGGGCTGCTCTTGGAGGAAGTCCGCAAACTGGCGCCCAAGCCCATCGCCGCCGAGGAGGTGGACGCGCACTTTGCCACGATGCCGGCGCGGTATTTCCAGATTCACCCGGCAAAGGAAATTCTGGCCGACATCGGGATCGTCCACCATTTCATGCGCCAGTTGATTCTCGAACACGACCGCGCGCTGTCGCCCGTGACCGCGTGGCTGGATGAACCCGACCGCGGTTACAATGTCGTCAAAATCTGCACCTGGGACCGCGCCGGGCTGTTCAGCAAGATCGCCGGTTCGTTGAGCGCCGCCGGGCTGAACATTTTGGGCGCGCGGATTTTCACCCGCGCCGACGGCATTGCGCTCGACACGTTTTTTGTCCATGACGGACGCACCGGAAACCTTGCCAGCCGCGAGCAGCATGACAAATTCGCCGCGCTGCTCGAAAAGGTATTGATTGGCGAGGGCGTGGACCTGCCCGCGCTCATCGCGCGGCGGATCACCGGCCGGCCGGCTTATGAAGCCTATGCCGGAGAGCGGATGGCGACGCAGATTAATTTTGACAACGAAGCCTCCGAAACGCAGACGCTCATCGAGATACAGACCGAAGACCAACTGGGTTTGCTTTACGCGATTTCCCAGACATTTTCCGAACTGGCGCTGGACATAGCCAGGGCGCGCATCGTGACCGAACGCGGCGCGGCCATTGACAGTTTTTACGTGTGCGAGCCGGGCGGAGGCAAGGTCGTGTCGGTGGAGCGGCAGAAACAGATTGAACACGGACTGCGGCAGGCCATTCACCGGCTTGAGGCGGCGGATTGAACGGACGCAAACGGACGCAAACCAGTTGCCAGATGGCGGCGCATTTGATAGAAATGCGTTGCTTGGCGCGGGCTTGACGCGCCGAAGCGCAGCGCAGGCGGGTGTGGTTCAGTGGCAGAATGCGGGCTTCCCAAGCCTGAGATGAGGGTTCGATTCCCTTCACCCGCTCCAAGCCCTGTAAATAAAGGGGTTTGTGAGCTTTTTGACTTCCAAAATGGGCGAGTCATAACAGAAAGTCATAACAAATCGCCTAGGATCGGCCATATCGCGGAGTGTAAAACTTGTCGCCTTTTTGCCGAAATTATTCGACAGGCGCGATTGAACGAACACCCGAAGCGAAGAAAAATTTACCCGGCTGACTGCCCCAAAGGTGTCCGAAGTGTCCGGCTGCTTTCGGATTCTGCCGGGGCGATTGTTCACCCTCGCCAGCTATTCAGTCACGCCAGCGGGCTGCGTAGCGCGACGGCGCGGGCGGCAAAACAATCTGCTGGCGCACGTCCGCACTTGGCAAAACATTTCAGCGTATTCACCAATTTCGTTTCTCGCGTGATTTTGAATGACGTTAAGGAATCCTTTTTTTCGCGGCGGCGACCCGTCCCCGCCGGGTGCCGGGGAGAGGGGGATTTTGCAACCGTCATTCGTTTAGGAGTCCCGCCTTTTAAGCGAAGGTGTTTTCTTGACAAGGCATGACGCCGAGCGTTATAGTTGTCGCAGATGATACGCAGCTTTGCCTGCCCGGAAACTGAAAAATTGTTCAATGATGAATCGTCGCGGCGTTTGCCGACGCAGATTCAACGGGTGGCGCGGCGGAAATTGCTGGTGCTGCATCAGGCGCGAAGCCTGAATGATTCGCGCGTGCCGTATGGCAACCGCTTGGAAGCGTTGAAAGACGAGCGCAAAGGCCAGCACAGCATCCGTATCAATGACCAGTGGCGCGTGTGCTTCCGCTGGCAGGGCGAAGATGCGCTGGACGTGGAAATTGTGGACTATCACTGATTATGAAAACGAACAAACTGGCTCCGATTCATCCGGGCGAAATTCTCCGCGAGGAGTTTATGACGCCGCATGGCCTTTCGCAAAACGCGCTGGCGCGGGCTTTGGGAGTGCCGCCGCGCCGGATCAACGAGATTGTCTTGGAGAAGCGCGGCATCACGGCGGACACGGCGTTGCGGCTGGCGCGGTTCTTTAACACGACGGCGGAACTGTGGACGGGTTTGCAGGCGGACTACGATTTGCGGCTGGCGCGTTACAAGAAGGCGCGGACGATTGAACGCGAAGTCGAACCGCTGTCAATGTTGCAACCGGCGGTGGCGTGATTGGGTTGGGCGACAAAAATATGAAAAAGACTGTAATTATCGTTGGTCACTGCTGTCCCGCTTAAAAACCCAATAAACATTGATTATTATCGGTGTCGGGTGATGCGGAAGTGGGCGGAAGTTGAGCGAGAGCCTGTGAAATGGGCATTTTCTCAAAGAGCGTGAGGCT
>JBEKRA010000042.1:0-10641 GCA_049519195.1 Verrucomicrobiota bacterium | reverse complement strand
CGCGGGTGAGTTTGCGTTTCTCCGTTCGGCGAGCGGGCAGACCGGGCTGGTGAAGGAAGGTGATTCGCTGGACGACATCAAGCTGCTCCGCATCGGCATCAACCGCGTGTTGATCGAACAGGCCGGGCAGAAAAAGGAACTGATGATTTTTTCCGGTTACGGCGGCGACAGTCTGCTCCCAACAAATACTCCCGATGAAAACAACCACCCATAAACACGCGCGTTATTTCCACGCGCTGACCGGCTTGATCGCCGCGCTGATTATTTGCATTTTGCCGGCGCCGGCGTCGGCGCAGCGCACGGTGAGAAGCGTCACCGTGCCGCCGGATTCTTCCGCGGCCACGCCGCCGTCGAGTCCCGACAATTCATCGCCGTCCAAACCGGATTCCACCGGCAAGGACAACGGGCCATGGATTCCTTCCGCGCCGCTGACGAGCGGCGTGTCCACCAACCTGGCCGGCGGCACCAACGCCACGGACGGAATCCAGTTGAGCTTTCAAGGCGCGAACATTGACATGATCGTGCAATGGCTCTCGCAGACGACCGGCAAAAGTGTTTTGAAACATCCGCAGGTGCAATGTCAACTGACCATCACCAGTTCCAAAAAAGTCACGCAGCGCGAGGCCATCAATCTGGTTTACCGCGCGCTGGCGCTGGAAGGATATTCGGCGATTGAATTCAGCGACTCCATCCTCATCGTGCCGCAGGACAAGGAGCCGAGAATGAGCCCCGAATTGCTGGGCAGTTCGCAAACGAACGTGCCGGAAGGGCGGCAGCGGCTGGTGAAGGTTTTTCCGCTCAAACACATCCAGGCGTCGGATGTGAAGGACCGGATTGGCACGGCGCTTTCGGACAAGGCGGTCATTTTTGTGGACGAACAGGCCAACCAGATCATCATCACGGATTACAACGACAACATCCGCGCCGCCGGCGAACTCATCGCCGCGCTCGACACGGACAAGCCGGAAGACGTGACCGTGCGGATCATCCCGTTGAAACACGTGTCGGCGGCGGATTTGATGAAGGAGATCGGGCCGTTGTATCAGAAGAAGAACGCCAAAACGCTCAAGGACACGGTGGAGGTGACGGCGGATGAGCAGTCCAACACGCTGCTGGTTCTTTCGAGCGGGGCCAATTTCAAAGTCATCCAGCAGTTTGTCACTTCGCTGGACACGGAAGAGGCGCGGGAAAAAATCATGCGGACCTTTACCCTCAAAAACGCCGATGCGCAGGACGTGGCGAAACAGTTGCAGGACCTCAACCAGGAACAAAATATCAGCGCCAGATACATCATCAATTACGGATCTTCTTCGCCTGACAAATCCTCGAAGAAAATGACGGTGGTGGCCGACCGCCGGCGCAACGCGGTCATCGTCCAGGCGCCGCCGTCGCAGATGGCATCCATCGAGAAAATGATCAATGAACTCGATGCGCCGGTCAGCGATGACAGTCTGGCGCCGAAAATTTACCCGATGAAATATGCCAGCGCGACGGACATTGAGGACGTGCTGAACGAACTGTTTTTGAAGAAGCAGGTGCAGCGGAGTTATTACGATTATTACTTTGGTGACGATTCTGACAACTCGACGCCCGACCGGGACGTTGGCCGGCTTTACGGCAAGGTCCGCATCACGAGCGAGCCGAACTCAAACGCGCTCATCGTCACCGCGAACTCCAAGGAGAATCTGGCGGCGGTGGAGGAGATCATCAATCAGTTGGACAAGCCGCCGGAGGCGGGTGAAAGCACGCTGCACGTCGGCCTGAAATTTGCCAAGGCGATTGATTTGGCCAACAGCATCAACATTATTTTTGCCAAGAACGGATCGCCGCCATTGCGGGCGGTGGCGCAGCAGAACCAGCAGAACAATTCCGGTTCTCAAACGCCGCAGCAGCAGCAACAGGGTTCGTCGTCGCAAACCGGTTTTGACCTGGGCACGGAAACGAAGATTGACGGTTATTTTCCCTGGCTGGGCGGGCAGCCCGACAACGCCTTGCGTTCATCCGACAGCCGCACCGTCCGTCCGGTCAGCGATCTCGTTGGCCGCGTCCGCGCCGTGGCCGACGAGCGCAGCAACGCGCTGATGATCTCGGCAAATGTCCATTTCTTCCCGCAGATATTAAAATTAATCGCCGATCTCGACGCGCCCACGGACCAGGTTTTGATCGAAGCCAGATTGGTGGAAGTTTCGAGCGATTTTCTCGACAAGCTGGGTGTCCGCTGGTCGCCGGATGGCAGCCAGACTTTTGTGGGCGATGAGCTTGATAATTCGCTCATGGCCAGCGGCAAGGGGCAGTATCAGCGGGGATTTGGCGCGAATACAAAGGTCAATACGCCGTCGGCGGACACCGTCGCACAGGCCCTGGCCTCGCTGCGTTCAGGCGTGTTGTCCAGCTCGATCAGCATGGATTTTCTGGTGCAATTCCTGCGCAAGACCACCGATGCCACCGTCCTGGCCGAACCGCAGCTCAACATTCGCGATAATGAAACCGGCAAACTCTTCGTCGGTCAGCAAGTGCCGGTGCCGGACAACACACTGGTCAGTTCGCAATTAGGTGGGCAAAGCACGGCCATCAAATACAAGGACGTCGGCGTCGTGCTGGAGGTCACTCCGCACATCAACTCCTCCGGCGACGTGGAATTGAAAATCCACGCCGAATCTTCGACGGTCGTATCCGGGCAAACGGTGCTGGGCGGAGCCGTTTTTGACACGCGTAATTTCCGCACTGACCTGACGGCCAAAAACGGCCAGACCCTGATTGTGGGCGGTATCATTCAAAAGCAAGTCTACGACACTTTGCGAAGGACGCCGATTTTGGGACGCATCCCGGTGGTGAAGTGGGCATTCAATAAAAAGGACAAGTCAACGCACGAGGTGGAATTGATGGTTTTCCTTCGTCCCAGGGTCATCCGCACTCCGGAGGACGCCAGCGCCGTTTTGCGCGAAGTGGACGAGAAAGCGCCCCTGGTTAAAAAATGGCAGGAAGAAGCAAGCCCGAATCAGACCAGGAAAAGCCATGAAAAGTAATCCGGGGAAAACTTATTGCTACGCCCGCGCAGGTCAGTCCTGAAGCGCCGGCGAAAAAATGTGACTTAATGTGGTGAAAACGCATCTCAAATCTGGTTCGCGTCGGAATCAATGGCATTTGAATTCGTTGATGTTCATTCGCTAGAATCAGGGACGCTTTATGCCAATCCAACTTCGAGACAAAACACAGTGCCAATACGACCTGGTTTCGCTCGGCGAAATCATGCTGCGCTTCGATCCGGGCGAGGGCCGCATCCGCACCGCGCGCCAGTTCAAAATCTGGGAGGGCGGCGGCGAATACAACGTCGCCCGCGGCCTGCGCCGCTGCTTCGGCCTGAAAACCGCCGTCTGCACGGCGTTCGCCGACAACGACGTTGGCCGGCTGCTGGAGGATTTCATTTTGCAGGGCGGCGTCAGCACCGGGTTCATCAAATGGGCGCCGTTCGACGGCGTCGGGCGCGTCACGCGCAACGGGCTTAATTTCACCGAGCGCGGTTTTGGCGTGCGCGGCGCGGTGGGCGTTTCCGACCGCGGTCACACCGCCGCCAGCCAGCTCAAGGCCGGCGATTTCGACTGGGACCACATCTTCGGCAAAATCGGCGCGCGGTGGCTGCACACCGGCGGCATTTTCGCCGCGTTGAGCGACACCACGCCGCAGCTTGTCATCGAGGCCGTCAAAAAGGCGAAGCAATACGGCACGATTGTCAGTTACGATTTGAATTACCGCGCCTCGCTCTGGAAATCCATCGGCGGCCAGAAACGCGCGCAGGAGGTGAACCGGGAAATCGCGAAATACGTGGACGTGATGATCGGCAACGAGGAGGATTTCACCGCCTGCCTCGGTTTCCACGTCGAGGGCGCGGATGAAAACCTGCTGCACATTGACGTGACCGCGTTCAAGAAAATGATCGAGACGGCGGTGAAGGCGTTCCCGAATTTCAAGGCCACGGCGACAACGCTGCGTGCGGCAAAGACGGCGACCATCAACGACTGGGCGGCCATCGCGTGGATGGACGGCAAATTTTACGAGAGCCGGAAATATCCCGACCTCGAAATCCTTGACCGCGTCGGCGGCGGCGACAGCTTCGCATCCGGTTTCATTTACGGCCTGATGACCGCCGGCGACCCGCAGAAGGCCGTGGATTACGGCGCGGCGCACGGCGCGCTGGCCATGACGACGCCCGGCGACACTTCGATGGCGGACCTCAAGGAAGTCGAAAAATTGATGAAAGGCGGCGGCGCACGGGTGCAGCGGTAGCTGTAGCGGCGTTTCGGCAGACCGCCGGATTTTTCATTATGTGGAAATTGGCGGCTTTCTGCCGAAAGCCGCTACGTCGTTTTGGCCGCACTTTTCGTGTTCCTCTTTTAGCAGGCACGCGACTTGAGAACTGATGGCGTTGTCTAGTCTGACAACCGGCACATGGAGGCGATACTGGAAAAGACGCTTGACGCTTTCAGTCGTTGCGCGTAGATAATCCAAAGCGAAGTTAAGCGGAACCTATGAATGCCAGCACCTTGGATCGTGTTTTGACGGACGCCGAAAACCTGCCCACGGACGAGCGGGAAATTTTGGAAGACCTGCTGCGCCAGCGCCGCATCGAAGCGTGGCGCGCGGAAACGGCCGCCGAAGCCAAAAATACCGTCGCCGCCTTTCGTTCCGGCAAACTCAAGGCGCAATCGGCGGAAAGCATCATCGCCCGTCTGCGCGCCGCCAAGTGAGCCATGTGCGAACTCGTCCTCACGCCCCGCTTTGAACGGGCGTTTCGCCGCCTGATTGGAAAAAATCCCGCGCTCCAATCTCCCATCGAGACAGCTTTGCGGCGCATGGCGGTGGATGTCAATGATCCCCGGTTGAAGACGCACCATTTGAGCGGACAACTCAAGGGACTCCACGCTTGTTCGGTCAGCTACGACTGCCGGATTGTCTTTTCCCGGCAAAAACATCCCAAAACCGGCGCGGAAGTGCTGTTGCTGGTCAACCTCGGCTCGCACGAAGAAGTTTATTGAGCCAGGGAACTACCGGTAAAAACCGCCTGGATGCCGCGTAGCGGCGCGTCGGCAGACCGCGGCATGATTTGTCCGGCTTTCTGCCGAAAGCCGCTACGCAAAAAATTCAGGGCGCGGATTGCTCCGCGCCCTTTTTATCTCATGGCGGAGCAGCAACTCCGCCCTGCCGCATCGGTAGGGCTGCGCTGCCGCGCAGCCCAAACTGTTACCGTTGAATGCGCGCCGAGCCGCCCTTGGCGAAGGCGCGAACCTGTTCCACGGTTGACATGGTCGTGTCGCCGGGGAACGTGGTGAGCAGCGCGCCGTGCGCCCAGCCGAGGTTGACGGATTCCTGCGGCGGTTCGCCCGTCAGCAGGCCATAAAAAAACCCCGACGCGAAGCCGTCGCCGCTGCCCACGCGGTCATAAATATTCAATTCGCACGTCGGCGCGGTGTAGGTCTTGCCGTCAATCCAAGCCACGGCGCTCCAGCTATGATGATTGGTCGAGTGGACTTCGCGCAGCGTGGTGGCTGCGATCTTGACCTTCGGATATTTCTTCACCACCTGATCCATCATCCTGAAGAACACGCCCGGATCGGGCTTGGACTTGGCGGCCGGTTTCTGGCCTTGCAGGCCGAGACCCTTCTGCAGATCCTCCTCATTGCCGACCATGCCGATCAGCACGTCGCAATGTTCTACAATGCGTTCCATCACCGCCACCGCCTGCTCCCGTCCGCCCCGGATGTCCCAGAGCTTCTGGCGGAAATTCAAATCGAACGACGTGATAGCGCCCGCCGCCTTCGCCGCCTTCATGCCTTCGATTATCAATTCGCCCGTGGTCGGCGACAGCGCCGCAAAAATGCCGCCGCTGTGGAACCAGCGGACGCCCTGGCCGAAAATTTCCTTCCAGTTGAAATCGCCGGGCTTGAGCTGCGCGGCGGCCTCGTTGCTGCGGTTGTAGAAAACCACCGGCGCGCGGACGCCCTGGCCGCGGTCGCTGTAAACCACCGCCATGTTCGGCCCATGAACGCCGTCGTGCTTGAATTGCTTGTAGAACGGCTTCACCCCCATGGCGCGGACGCGCTCGGCAATCAAATCGCCGACGGGATAATTCACCATCGCGGTGGCGATGCCGGTGTTCAGGCGGAAGCAGTCGGACAAGTTGGCCGCGACGTTGAATTCGCCGCCGCTGACGTGGATGTCGCAGTGCGTCGCCTTGCGGAACGGGATGACGCCCGGATCAAGCCGGTGGACCAGCGCGCCGAGGGACAGGAAATCCAGCGCGCCCTTTTTGGGGATGTTCAAACCTTTGCTCATGTTTTTTGAATCGTTCAATTTTCCAAAGCGTTTGGGCGGCTCAATGGCCATTGTGGAATGATAATGGCCGAAACAGCCCCGGCTTGTCTGTAAAAAATCGGTTTCTGAAGATTTGAAAATCGCCTTGCAATTCGCATGACGTTGCCAATCGCGGTCTGCCGGGTGTAGATTGGGCCGACAATTATGCTTTATTTTGAGCGCGGCTCCGCAAACGACAGGTTGTCACTGAACGACCTGCGCCAAGGGTTGTGTCAGGCCATGGATCGTCTCGGCCCGCGCAAACGGGTGCTGGTCATTCCGCCGGATTTCACGCGTTTTCATTCCCAGGCGGGCGCGCTGACGAAGCTCATTTACGATTATTACGGTCCGTATTTGACGGATGTCCTGCCGGCGCTGGGCACGCACACGGCGATGACGCCGGAGCAGATCGGCGAAATGTTCGCCGGCGTGCCGCAAAACCTGTTCCGCGTCCACAACTGGCGCACGGGCATTACCACTGTCGGCGAGGTGCCGGGAGAGTTTGTCAAACAGGCTTCGGGCGGCGCGGTGGATTTTCCGTGGCCGGCGCAACTGGCCGGTCTCATCTGGACCGGCAAGCATGATTTGATCTTGTCCGTCGGCCAGGTCGTCCCGCACGAAGTCGTCGGGATGGCCAACTACAACAAAAACATCTTCGTCGGCACGGGCGGCCCGGAAGGCATCAACAAAAGCCATTTTATCGGCGCGGCGTTCGGCATGGAAAAAATGATGGGGCGCGCGGACACGCCGGTGCGGCGCATCCTCAACTACGCCTCGGAGCATTTCATCAAGCATCTGCCCATCGTGTATGTGCATACGGTGATTGGCCATGACCCAGGCGGCAAATTGTGCGTGCGCGGATTATACATCAGCGACGACGTTTCCGGGTTCGATAAGGCGGCGGCGCTCTCGCTCCAGGTCAATTTCGAGATGCTGGAGGAACCGCTGAAAAAAGTGGTCGTTTATCTGGATCCGGCGGAGTTCAAGAGCACGTGGCTGGGCAACAAGAGCATCTACCGCACGCGCATGGCCATGGCCGACGGCGGCGAGTTGATTGTGCTGGCGCCGGGGCTGAAGGAATTTGGCGAGGACAAGGAGATTGACCGGCTGATTCGCAAATACGGCTACCGCGGCACGCCCGCGACGCTGGCAGCGGTCAAGGCCGATCCGGAATTGCGCAAGAATCTCGGCGCGGCGGCGCATTTCATCCACGGCTCGTCGGAAGGCAGGTTCAGCATCACCTGCTGCCCCGGCCACCTCACGCGGCGGGAAATCGAGGGCGTAAATTTCCGCCACGCCGACCTGAAGCAAATGACGCGGCGTTACAATCCGGCCAGGCTCAAGGACGGCTGGAACACGATGCCGGACGGCGAAAAAATCTTTTTCATTTCGAATCCCGCGCTCGGCTTGTGGGCATATCGCGGGCGGTTCGGGGATTGATCGAAGCCGCCGATTCCAAGAAAAGCGGGGCAAATGGCCCATTAAGCCGGAACAATGCAGTAGGATAGGCGTCGCGCCTGTCTCTGACTGTGAATTAACGCCTTGAGGCGGAAGTTTTCTCAACTCGTTGACGGCAACCAAAAGGTGCGAAATTTTTTTGATGGAGACAGGCGCGACGCCTGTCCTACGCGTGTGGTTCGGCAGCTTGGGTGTCGTTTCGACTGCATGGATACGGCTTGAGGCAAACTGAAAAGATGGCCAGCGCGGGTTGCGCTTGTAATTTCAGACGGTCTTGCCCGATACTGGACACATGAAGACACCCTCGGAATTGTTCTCGCTTCAAGGAAAAACAGCCGTTGTGATTGGCGGCACTGGCGTGCTGTGCGGTGAGATTGCCGAGGGCTTTGCCAGGGCGGGCGCGACGGTAGCGCTCGTCGGGCGCGACCCGAACAAGGCCAAGGCGCGCATGGACAAGATCGCCGGGGACGGCGGCAGGTCCGATTTTTTCCCCTGCGACACGACATCCAAAACCAGCCTGCAAAAGTTGCTGTCCGACGTGCTCGCCAAATTCGGCCGCGTGGACATTTTGGTGAACGGTGCGGGAGTGAATTCGCCGACGCCCTTCTTCGACATCGCCGAGGAGGAATTCGATAAAATCATCACGGTAAATTTGAAAGGTGTTGTGCTGGCGTGTCAGATTTTTGGCAAATACATGGTTGGGCAAAAATCCGGCAGTATCATCAATATTGGTTCGGCGTCGGGCTTGACGCCGTTGTCGCGCGTGTTCACCTACTCGGCATCGAAGGCGGCGATTCACAATCTCTCAAAAAATCTGGCGCGCGAGTGGGCGACCGCCGGGGTGCGCGTGAATATTTTGGTGCCAGGCTTTTTCCCGGCGGAACAGAACCGCAAAATACTCAACCCGGATCGCGTGACCAGCATCATGGCCAAGACGCCGATGAAGCGTTTTGGCGAACCACATGAACTCGTGGGCGCGACGCTGTTGCTGGCGTCGGACGCGGGCAGCTTCATCACCGGCGCGGAAATTGTGGTGGACGGCGGTTTCGACGCGATGAGCATTTGAATCATGAAATTCTGTGGCGAAAATTTTCTGCTGTCGAACGGAGTTGCCCGCGAGCTTTACCATGGCACGGCGTCGAAACAGCCGATCATTGATTATCACTGCCATCTTTCGCCGAAGGATCTGGCGGAGAACCGGAACTTCGCGAACGTCCACGAGCCGTGGCTGGGCGGCGACCACTACAAATGGCGCGCGATGCGGGCCAACGGCGTGCCGGAAAAACTGATCACCGGCAACGAGACCTCCGCGCGCGAAAAATTCCAGGCGTGGGCGAAAACGGTTCCCAAAACGCTGCGCAATCCGCTTTTCCACTGGACGCATCTGGAATTGCAGCGCTACTTCGGCATTGAAAAATTGCTGGAAGAAAGCACGGCGCGGGAAATTTGGGATGAGGCGAACCGCCTGCTCGCGCAGCCGGGCTACACCGCGCGCGGGCTTGTCGAGCGCATGAACGTCGAAGTGATTTGCACGACGGACGACCCCGCCGATTCGCTCGAACATCACAAGGCCATCAAAAAATCCGGCTGGAAGGTGAAGGTTTTCCCGGCGTTCCGGCCCGACAACGCGCTGCGCGTCAATCAGCCGGAGCAGTTCAAGAAATGGGTGAAGAGTTTGAGCGACGCCGCCAGCACGGGCGCCGGCACGTTCAAGGGTTTTCTCAAGGCGTTGAAGCTGCGGCACGATTTCTTCCACGCCAACGGCAGCCGGCTTTCCGACCACGGCCTGAACCGGATGCCGGCGCTGGATTGCACGGAGGCGAAGGCCGGCGCGATTTTCTCGGCGGCCCTGAAAAGCAAAGCCGCTTCGCCGGAAGATGCGGACCGGTTCGCGTCGTTCATGATGGAATACTTCGGCGTGCTGGACGCGGACAAGGGCTGGGTGAAGCAGCTTCACCTCGGCGCGCTGCGCGACCCGAACACGCGCATCGCCGCGAAGCTCGGCGCGGACACGGGCTGCGACACGATTGGCGATTTCAAGCAGGGCGAGGTGCTGGCGCGGTATTTGGACCGGCTGGACCGCATCGGCAAACTGCCGAAGACCATCATTTACAACCTGAATCCGGCGGACACGCATTTGTTCGCGGGGATGCCGGGCAGTTTTCAGGACGGCACGGCGCCGGGCAAGCTGCAATACGGCGCGGCCTGGTGGTTTTTGGACCAGGAGCACGGCATCCGCGCGCAGCTTGATGCGCTGTCGGACCTCGGCTTGTTGAGCCGGTTTGTCGGGATGCTGACGGATTCGCGCTCGTTTCTGTCGTATCCGCGCCACGAGTATTTCCGGCGCATCCTGTGCGACACGCTGGGCGCGGACGTGGAGAGCGGGCGGCTGCCCGACCGCCGCGAGTGGCTGACGAATCTGGTCGAAGATGTCTGCCACCGGAACGCGAAGAATTATTTCCCGTTTCCGGTTTGACGCCGGTTGAAATGGGAAGCCCGTTGAAGCAAAAACTTCAACGGACTTTTTGCCGGGGTAAATCTTACAAATCGGTGATCGGCTGGTGCCGGGGCACAAGGGCTTTCATGATTGCCCACGCAATCAGATAGCTCAAGGCGCAGACGATGAACATAATGAGATAAGCCGTTTGCGGCGTGTTCTTGAAATGGTCGGTGAGCGCGCCGGCAACTTTTTGCACAATCACGCCTCCAATGCCGCCGGCCGCGGTGCCGATGCCAACCACCGACGCAATGGCTTTTTTCGGAAACATATCGGAGACGGTGGTGAACAAATTAGCCGACCACGCCTGATGTGCCGTCGCGCCTATGCAAATCATC